>CAMLKN010000065.1 GCA_946480655.1 uncultured Devosia sp.
CGCTCCATCAGGCGCAGCATGGCGCGGACTCGCTCGTCGAGGGTTTCGTGAGGAACTTCACCCGCATTGACCGCATCGATAAGCTTCTGCCCACGATCACGCGTCGGGCCCGGCATTTCAAGATCGAGGCCGGCATTGACGGTTGGAGCGGTCGAGTGCGAACCGAACCAGTCGGACATGACTATGCCGTCATAGCCCCATTCGTCGCGCAGGACGGTACCGAGGAGCCAGTTGTGCTCGGAGGTAAAGGTGCCGTTGAGGCGGTTGTAGGAGCTCATGACGCCCCAGGTGCCGGCCTTCTTGACCGCAAGTTCGAACGGGATCAGGTAGATCTCGCGCAGGGCGCGCTCGCCGATCTCGCTTGAGATGGTTGTGCGTTCGATTTCCGACTCATTGCCGGCGAAGTGCTTGATCGTGGCGCCGATCCCCTGCCCCTGGAGCCCGGTGATGTAGCCGACCGCCAGCTCGGCCGAGAGGATGGGATCTTCCGAATAGCATTCGAAATTGCGGCCGTTGGTGACCGAGCGATGGATGTTGACGGTGGGCGCCAGGAGCATATGGGCGCCCTTCGACTTCACTTCGTCAGCAAGGGCCGCGCCAATTTCGGTCACGAGCGGCACGTCCCACGTAGCGCCCAGGGCGATGCCGACGGGGAAACTGGCCGACTTGACGCCACCGATCAGCGACCCGCCGCCGCGCGCGCCGTTGGGGCCATCGGTCACCCGCAGCTTGCCAATGCCCAGTCGCTCGACCGCCGGGAGAGACCAGAAGTCCTCGCCGGAAAGGAGAGAGACCTTTTCGTCCAGAGTCAGTTCGGAAAGCAGGTGCTCGATGCGGCTCATTGTGGGTGCCTCCTCCGGCGGGAATTTGCCGGAGGAAGACAATGTCGCGCCAATTCTGTCAATCGTTATACGCGTCGAACGGTCGGTCAGCGAGCTGCGATCGGCGCCTTGCGGGTGCGGCCCCAGACCACGAAGAGCGCGAGCGCCAAAAGAACCAGGTTCATGGGCAAGACCATAAATTCGCCGCGGCTGATATGAACACCCATTGCAAGGACCTGGATGACGGAGAAGCCGAGCGCGGCCAGCGGGGTCAGGCGTGGCAGGATACGGGTCGCGGCCGGCAGGATGATGCCGATGGCACCAAGGAGCTCCATGGTTCCGATGAACCGCGTCAGAAGTTCCGGATAATCGCCGGCATAAGACATGCCTGATGCGACCAAGGCCTCGATCGTCTGCGTCAGCTTCATGGACCCGGCCATGGCATAGAAGGCGGCCAGCAAGACCTGGACCACCCAGAGCCCGATATTCCACACCCTTGGTGAACTCGCTCCACCCGTCCCAACCATATTCACCTGGCTCATGGCACACTTTCTCCCTGTGATCACCCGTCGCACTGGTATATTCCAGTAACTGCGTTTATATTTGTGCCTCAGTTACGACCGCAAGGAGGCACATCAATGTCACTGACCGACACATCGCAGCACGCCAACTGCTCGGCCATGTCCGATGTGCTCAACCGCATCGGCGACAAGTGGAGCGTGATGGTGGTGGGCATGCTTGGCCGCAATGGCACCCTGCGCTTCAATGAGCTCAAGCGCATGATCAACGGTGTCTCGCAGCGCATGCTGACGCTGACACTGCGCAATCTCGAGCGCGATGGTCTCGTGACGCGAACCATCTATCCCGAGGTGCCGCCGCGGGTGGAATACAGCCTCACGGAATTGGGCAAGACCTTGCAGGTGCCGATCAGTGCCCTGTGGGACTGGTCAGCCGAAAACCACCACGCCATTGTCGAGGCGCGTGCTGTCTATGACTCGCGGGAGATGGCAGTGGCCGCGGATTCTGCGCGCAAAGTCTCCTACGCCCGCGGCTAGGAGCGCTCACGCTTCCGTTCGAACCATGTGAGCGAAGCGATTGACGTCGCTGGAAGCGCTGGAAAGCACTTCACGGCGTGCTTCCGCACGCTGGCTCGACGGCAGGTTGAGCGCATTGACCAGGGCCCTGTATTCCTGCCGGGCGCTCATGTGGGACATGGACGGAACACCGCCGAGCAGGTCGTCGTCGAGGGGATCGAACACGGTCATGCCGGTCGAAAACAGCGACCGAAAGATCACGCGTTCGGCGATGCCGTCGGCAACGCGGCAGCCCAGGCGCATGGCGATGCGCTCCAGCATGGTCTGCACCTGGCGCATGTTGCGCGATGACAGCATGGAGATGCGATTGCGCACCAGAACCCAGTCAATATTCTTGCCGTCGATGGAAAGGCGCTCGGACCGGGCGCGCTGCACAAGCCTTGCATAGTGACTCAGCTCACGCGGCTCACCGGTGACGGGATCGACCTGGGCCATGACGCTGAGGTCGATGAGACTGTCATTGACCGGCGTTACCAATGTATCGGCCAGCGAATGAGCCAGGCGCGCCAGGTTCGTGTCGAAGCCCGGCGTGTCGATGATAATGAAGTCCGACGTTCCCTCGACTTCGCCAACGGCCTGCCGGAACAGGTCGAATTCTATGCGGTGGTTTTCACGCGCCGAATCTCCGCGCGCCAGCGGCAGGTGATAGTGGGTCGTGTGCGGCAGGCTGAGGCCGCGCGAACGCGCCCAGTCGCGGCGATTGCGCACGTAGTGCGTGAGCGTCTGCTGGCGGCTGTCGACATCGATGGAGGCAACCTTGTGCCCCTGATAGAGAAGGTAGATGGCCAGATGGAAGGCCGTCGTCGACTTGCCCGACCCACCCTTCTCATTTCCAACCACTATGACATGCGCGCCTTGCCGCACCGTCGACTCCCCAAATCAGTTCGCCGGAGTGTGTTGATTTGGGACGCTCCGCACAAGTGGAAACATGGTGAGCAATCCGTAAAGGCCACCCTGAAAGGCCTTGATCGACCAGATTTGTCCTCTCAAGCAGCGGCGAATGAGTCATTTTGGTGAAGTATCCATGCGGAAAGCGCATGCGGCGGTTGCCGGGACAGGGCTAGCGGAGAAGGACGAAGCAGCGCACCCTCAGCTGGCAATGTGAACCTCGCAAGGGATAGTGCCCATGTTTGTAAGAGCCGTCTGGCGCCTCAAGCGCCTGGTCGACATCAAGCAGACGTTGCGGGAAATGGACGTTCCCTCGACGCGTGATGCCGACATTCTGGGGATTTCGGGGCCCGACTTCTCGAAGATGACGCGGTCGCTGTTCGACCGCTGACCAAATCCACCCCTGCCCGATACTGCGTGGCCGCCGAGATGCCCTCCGGCGGCCACAATGCCGTCCCGGATATGAATGATGAATGAATGAGCACTGCCCAAGCCTTGCACAGAACGCATGGCAAGTTTGACCATTCTCTATCTGCTCGGTGGGGTTAGATCGGACTATATCTAGCCTCGCAAACGAAAGGAGACTTCCAAATGGACATCCGCAAGACTTTCAAGAAGTGGGCCGCCTACCAGCAGACCGTCCGTGAGCTCGCCGCTCTCGACAACCGTCAGCTCAACGATCTGGGCATTTCGCGCACCGACATCAGCCGCGTAGCTCGTGATCATGCCAACTCGCTCTAAGATCGACGGCGACACCACGACCAACCGAACGCCCGCCTCTCTCTGAGACGCGGGCGTTTTGATTCCAGGGGCTGGCGCGACGCAAACGCCGATTGCTCCGGACAAGCGGGCTTGGTATCTGCCTGCCCATGTCAAACGAACCCATTCACATCATCGGCGGGGGCCTGGCCGGCTCGGAAGCCGCCTGGCAGGCCGCCGAAGCCGGCGCCAAAGTCATCCTGCATGAAATGCGCGGCATCAAGCGCACCGATGCACATGAGACCGACGCCTTCGCGGAACTCGTCTGCTCCAATTCATTCCGGTCTGACGACCACGAACAGAATGCCGTCGGGCTGCTGCACGAGGAAATGCGGCGCTGCAACTCGCTGATCATGCGCGCCGCCGACCAGCACAAACTGCCTGCGGGTGGCGCCCTGGCAGTGGACCGGCACGGCTTCTCCGCCGCCGTGACCGAAGCCATCAGCAATCATCCCAATATCACGGTCATCCGCGAAGAAATCGCTGGCTGGCCGCCGGGTGACTGGAAGCATGTCATCATCGCGACGGGTCCACTCACCTCCCCGGCGCTGGCCGAGGCCGTGCTCGAAAAAACCGGCGAGGATTCCCTGGCCTTCTTCGACGCCATCGCGCCGATCGTCCACTATGACAGCATCAACCACGACATCGCCTGGAAGCAGTCGCGCTATGACAAGGCCGGCCCCGGCGGCACGGGCGCTGACTACCTCAACCTGCCGATGGACAAGGACCAGTACTTCGCCTTCGTCGAGGCCCTGAAAGCCGCGCCATTGCACGAATTCAAGGACTGGGAAAAGGTCCCCTATTTCGACGGCTGCCTGCCCATCGAGGTGATGGCCGAGCGCGGCGTCGAGACGCTGCGACACGGGCCGATGAAACCGGTGGGGCTGACCAATCCACGCAATCCGACCGTGAAGCCCTATGCCATCGTGCAATTGCGCCAGGACAATGCGCTGGGCACGCTGTGGAACATGGTCGGCTTCCAGACAAAGATGCGCTACGGCGTCCAGACCGAAATCTTCCGCATGATTCCGGGGCTCGAGAATGCGCAATTCGCGCGATTGGGCGGCCTGCATCGCAATACCTTCATCAATTCGCCCAAGGTCCTCGCGCCTGACCTCAAGCTCAAGGTTGATCCGCGTATCCGTTTCGCCGGCCAGGTGACGGGCGTCGAGGGGTATGTGGAAAGCGCCGCAGTCGGGCTCATCACGGGGCGCATGACGGCAGCCGAGGTACTGGGGGGATCGCTTGCCACTCCTCCGGTCACAACGGCATTGGGCGCGCTGATCGGGCACATTACTGGCGGGCATATCGAAGCCGAGAGCTATAGCGGGGCGCGCAGTTTCCAGCCGATGAACGTCAATTTCGGCCTCTTCCCCGAAGTGACCATAACCAAGCCGGAAGGCGTCAAGCGCTGGCGCGGCCCAGAAAAGACCATCGCCAAGCGCCGGGCGATCACCAGCCGGGCGCTCGAAGACCTCAAGGCCTGGGCATGACTCCGGACGCATTGGCCGATTATCTCCACGAGCATATCCCGCTCTCGCGGGCCATGGAGGTGTCGGTGATCGGAGCCAGTGCGGACGAAGTGGTGATCGATGCACCGCTCGAACCGAACATCAATGTCCATGGGACGATGTTCGGCGGCAGCGCCTCAGTGCTGGGTCTACTGGCGGCCTGGTCGGTGCTGCATCTGCGGCTGGAAGCCGAAGGCATTGCCAACCAGCTGGTCATCCACCGCACCGAGATGGAATATCTCAAGCCCATTTCCGGGACGACGCGGGCGGTTGCGCGGCTCGATGGCGCCGACTGGGCCGGCTTTCTCCATACGCTGGAGCGGCGCGGCAAAGCGCGGCTCAAGGTGGCGGCGGAGTTGTGGTTCGGGGGCGCGATCGCTGCGCGGCTGATCGGAGAATTCGTCGCAATCGCGGAGCGTTAGCGGTTTCGCCAGGTCCACCAGGCAAGACGGGCAATCTTGCGCCAGTCGGCATCATCCGGCGGGGCGGCGAAGGGGCTGGTGTGGCGGCGATGCCAGGCCACAAGCTGCGCCTCCAGCACGGCAATGGCCCCGAAGGCGGGCCGGAGCGACAGCGGCAGGGTCGCAATGGCCGACCGGGCCTTTTCCAGGTGATCCTGCGCCAATTCAGCGACCTGGCTGAGGGCGGCGTGGAGGCCTTCACTCTCTTGACCGGCAAAGATCTCGCTTTCGCGCACGCCGTTGGCTTCAAGAATCGACCAGGGCAGCATGATGCGGCCCTGTGCGGAAACGTGGCCGAACGCACGCAAATGGCCGATCATGGCCTGGGCGACGCCAAGATGACCGGCTGCATCCCCCTGCTCTACCGGTTGGCCGCCATTGAGCACCATGGCCGAAAGCTGGAACAGGGTGGAGGCGGTCTCGCCCGCATAGCCCTCGAAGGATTCGAGATCGGGCATGGGATCGTCATAGAGATCGAAACGTCGGGCGCCGATCAGGCGCTGGAATGTGCCGACCGGCAGGTCGTAGCGCTCGATTGTGTCGAGCAAGGCATCGGCCAGCGGGTTCTGGCGGACGGCGCCGTGCCCCTGGCCGGTCAGGGCATCATTCCACCATTGCAGGCGGATTTCGCCGGGCTGGGGGCCAGAGACGCGCTCGCGGATGGCTGCGACGTCAGCATTGAAGGCGTAGAGCGCCGTGATGGCGGGGCGCTGTTCGGCCGGAAGAACCAGCGTTGCGATGTAACGGTCGCGGTCCGAGGTGCGCAGGGCCTCCGACGCGAAGTCAAAGCTCTCCGCAGCCATCAGCGGGCGTTCTCAACGGCGATGAGGGCGGCGCCAACGGCGCGTTCCTCGGCCAGGAGAACATTATAGGTGCGCACGGCTCCGCCAGTCTGCGTGGCCTCGACGATAACCTTGCGATCGCGAAAGGCCTGGCGGATGGCCGGATCGATGGCTGTGATGTCAGAGCCGAGGCCGATCAGCAGCACGTCGAGCCTGTCGGCCTGTTCGAAGACAGGCTGCAGGCTTTCCAGCGTAAGCTCGGCCGGTGCGTTGACGTTCCAACTGATCATGCCGGACGGCAGGCAGAGAAGCGATCCCTTGTGCGACATCTCGGCAAAACGGAAGCCACCATTGCCGTAGGCGTCGATTCCGACCTGCTGGGGGAAGTGGCCCCCAGCGGCTGGGCTATCAGAGTCAGACGGCAGCGCCATCGGCAGCCTTGTCCTTTGCCTCGACGTCGGTCTCGGGGCGCTCCTTGAGGCCGAGATTGACCAGGATCGGGGCGGCAATGAAGATCGAGGAATAGGTACCGACCAGAACGCCGAAGATCATGGAAAGCACGAAGCTCTGGATGACTTCGCCGCCGAATATGGCCAGGGCCAATAGCGCGAAGAGCGTCGTGGGACCGGTAAGCACCGTGCGCGACAAGGTCGAATTGATGGCCTTGTCGAGCAGATCCACGAGCGGCAGCTTGCGGAACTTGCGCTGGAACTCGCGGACGCGGTCATAAACGACGACCGTATCGTTGAGCGAATAGCCCACGATGGTGAGGATGGCCGCGATACTAGACTGGTTGAACTCAATACCGGTGAGCGAGAAGAAGCCGAGGGTCAGGATGACGTCATGCAGCGTCGAGACGACGGCACCGACGGCGAACTGCCATTCGAAACGGAACCAGAGATAGATGAGGATACCCAGAACCGCGATGGAAAGACCAATCGTGCTGGACAGCGCGAGCTCGCTCGACACCGTGCCGCTGACGGCCTCGGTGCGGCGGAGTTCGTAGTTTTCAGCGGCGAGGGTGGTGACCACCTGGTCCACCGCAGCCTGCTGGGCCTCGGCGCCGCCTTCCTGCAGTTCGATGCGGATCAGGACGTCCTCGGGCGTGCCGAAGCCCTGGACCTGCACGTCACCCAGGCCGAGCGGCCCCAGGAGGTCGCGGATGTGGCCGACATCGGCAGGGCCGCCCTGGTGCTGGACCTCAATGGACGTGCCGCCCTTGAAGTCGATGCCCAGGTTCATGCCGTGGACAAAGAACAGGCCGACGGAGCCGACACTGAGCACCACGGAAGCGATGATCGCCATACGCCGCCAGCTCATGAACGGCACGGTGGTATCATCAGGCACGATGCGCAGAAGCTGGATCTTGAGCTTCTTGGGGCGGCGCCAGCGATACCAGCCAAAGACGATCATCATGGTGATGAAATAGGCGGTGAACAGCGTGGTGATAATGCCGATGGCGAGCGTCACCGCGAAACCCTGCACCGGACCCGAGCCGAGGAAGAAGAGGACGACGGCAGCGATGAAGGTGGTGACATTGGAGTCCAGGATCGCGCTCATGGCGTTCTGGAAGCCCGCCTGGATAGATTGCACAGCTCCCCGGCCCGCAGCCTGTTCCTCGCGTATACGCTCGAAGATCAGCACGTTGGCGTCGACGGCCATGCCCATGGTGAGCACAATGCCGGCAATGCCGGGCAAAGTAAGGGTCGCGCCCAGAGCCGATAGTGCACCGATGACCAGGCCGATATTAAGCAAGAGCGCGATATTGGCGAAGGCGCCGAAGGTGCCATAGGCGATGAGCATGAAGAGCACGGTGGAAATGCCGCCGATGATGCCGGCAATGATACCGCCGCGCACCGAGTCAGCGCCAAGGCTGGGACCGACCGAGCGTTCTTCCACCACATCGAGGCTTGCCGGCAGCGCGCCGGCTCGGAGCAGCACGGCGAGGTCGTTGGCCGAAGCGGTGGTGAAACTGCCGCTGATCTGGCCCGAGCCACCGGTGATCGGCTGCTGGATGACCGGTGCCGTGATGACGGTGTTGTCGAGGACGATGGCAAAACGCTGACCGACATTGGCGGAGGTGATTTCGCCAAAGGTGATGGCGCCACGCGTGTCGAAGCGGAACGTCACGACAGGAATGCCGCGCTGCTGGTCGAAGCTGGGCTGGGCGTCGCTCAGCGACTCGCCGCCGAGGGAGATTTCTTCGTAGAGCAGTTCGCGCGAACCATCCTGGCTGGGCAGGATCATGGTGCCCGGCGGCAGCCCCTGAGCCTCGGCCTGGTCTGGCGTCATGCCCGGATAGACCATGTGGAAGGTGAGGCGCGCCGTCTGCGAAATGATGTTCTTGAGACGCTCGCTGTCGCCGAAACCCGGCACCTGGACCAGGAGACGGGTGTCGCCTTGGCGCTGGATGGTGGGTTCGGTGGTGCCCAGCTCGTCAATACGGCTGCGGATGACTTCCACGGACTGGGCGACAAGGGCGCTCATGCGCTGGTTGATGCCATCCGGCGTCAGCGAAATGGTCAGCTTGCCGTCGGCGGTCTCGCCGAACTCCAGCTCATTGGTGCCCACGCCGGCAAAGAGGGCGTTGCTCAAAGTGTTCTGGAGGGTCTGGATTGCCGTGTTGGCGGCATCCTTCTGGGTCGGGTCGGTCAGCTCGATGGTGATGGTGTTGGTAGCGACATCGGTGGTGATGATGTTGCCGATACCGTTCTCGTTGGCGAGGAGGTTGCGCGCTTCGCGGCGCAGGTCGGCCAGGCGCTCGGTGACGATGCTTTCGCGGTTGACCTCGAGCAGCAGGTGCGAGCCGCCCTGAAGGTCGAGACCGAGAACCATGGCCTGCTTGGGCAACCAATCCGGCAAAGCGTCCACGACGTCCTTGGACAGGAAATTGGGCACTGCGAAGAGCAGGCCAATGATCGCAGCAAAGAGAATGACGGCTGTGCGGATGGGCGAAGACTGCATCGGGGTATCCTAAAAGCAGAACCGGAGCCCGTGGGCTCCGGCAGGCAATCGTGGAGGACGGATCAGGCCGGCTTGTTGTCGTTAACCGGTTCGGACTTGGAGCGCACGTCTGCAACCATGCCGCGCACGAGCTTGACCTTGACGCCGGTGGCAATCTCGACTTCGAGATCTTCGCCGTCGACGGCCTTGGTCACCTTGCCGACAATACCGCCCGTGGTGACGACGGTATCACCGCGACGGATGGCGGCGAGCATGGCCTGCTGGGCCTTGAGACGCTTCTGCTGCGGACGGAAGATCAGGAGCCAGAAGATCAGCACCAGAAGGGCGATCGGCATCAACTGGATGAACACGTCAGCCATGCCACCGGGGGCCCCAGCCGCATCCTGCGCATAGGCGGGCGTTACAAACATCAAGCGAACTCCTTATCGATTCTTTTTCATGGGTTGGAGAGTGGGCGACCGGTCCCGTGAGATCACGGCGGTGGACGCTATCGGGCTTGTCTGCACTTGCGCCCCGGTCAAAATCGCGCGGACTATACATTTGGGGTTGGCTTTATGCAAAGCCAATAAGGACGCGCAGATTGCCGCGCCGGAAGTGAAGGACGGAAGGGTGAAGACCAAGGACTATCTGGGCAGAATTGCAGGAGCGCTCGAGACCATAGCGCGCGCCATGACCCAGGATGACGCCGCTGGCCGGTTTGTGTTGGGCGAAGCCAATGCCTATCACTGGCAGGGCGAGGCCGGCACCATGTTGCCGGTGCCAAAGGTTTCCCGCGTGCCGCTGGCCATGCTCAAGGGAATCGACCATGTGCGCGACTTGCTCCTGGCCAATTCGGAGCAGTTTGCGCGCGGGCATGGCGCCAACAATGCCCTGCTCTGGGGGGCGCGGGGGATGGGCAAGAGTTCGTTGGTCAAGGCCATCCATGCCGATATCGAGGCGCGCACGGGCTTCGAGCGGCTGGTGCTGGTGGAAATTGCCCGCGAGGATCTCGAAACGCTGCCGCAGCTCATGCGGGCGATATCAGGCCAGCCGGCGCGGTTCATCGTCTTCTGTGATGATCTAAGCTTCGACAGCGGCGAGACCAGCTACAAGTCATTGAAGACCATCCTCGATGGTGGGCTGGAAGGGCGTCCGGACAATGTGTTGTTCTACGCCACGTCCAACCGGCGCCACCTGATGCCGCGCGACATGATCGAGAATGAGCGCTCTACAGCGATCAATCCGAGCGAGGCGGTGGAAGAGAAGGTCTCGCTTTCGGACCGATTCGGACTGTGGCTGGGCTTCCACAATTCCGACCAGGACACCTATCTGGCCATGGTCTCTGGCTATGCGGAATTCTATGGCCTCGCGATCGATGCGGACACGCTCCGGGCGCGGGCCATCGAATGGGCGGCAACGCGCGGGGCGCGCTCGGGGCG
>CAMLKN010000066.1 GCA_946480655.1 uncultured Devosia sp.
AGCCATCCTCCATGAACACATCGATATGGGGGATGACGTTGAAGGCGATCTGCTTGGAGAACTTCTGCGGCGTCGGGCTGTCATTGACGAAAATGCCCTTGGTCTGGTTCCAGAGCTCGTCCACGCCTTCCTTGCCGGCGCCCGAGACCGACTGGTAGGTGGCGACGACGACGCGCTTGATGGTGGCCGCGTCATGCAGCGGCTTCAGGGCGACCACGAGCTGGGCCGTCGAGCAATTGGGATTGGCAATGATGCCGGTGCGCTTGGGATCGGCAAGCCAGCGGTCGAGCACATGGCCGTTCACTTCCGGCACGACCAGCGGCACGTCCGAATGGTAGCGCCAGTAGGACGAGTTATCGATGACCACGGCGCCGGCGGCAGCGATGCGCGGCGCCCATTCCTTGGAAATGGCGCCGCCCGCCGACATGATGGCAAAATCGACGGTCGAAAAATCGAAGTGCTGCAGGTCCTTGGCCTTGAGGATCTTGTCCCCGTAGGACAGTTCCTTGCCGATCGACTTGGACGAGGCCAGCGCAAAGACCTCGTCGGCCGGGAACTTGCGCTCGGCCAGGATGTTGAGAACTTCGCGGCCCACATTGCCCGTGGCCCCGACGACAGCGACGCGATAACCCATTTTGGAACTCCGGTCCCTTACCATTTCCGCCCCCGCGCGATGGGTCTGTGCCATCGCGGTCAGTGCTCTTGAGCCTCTCCCCGGCGGGAGTGCGACCCGGGGAAAAGCGTCAGGCGGTTTTGGTGGTTTTGGTCATGGCGAGCATGCCCCCGGCCAACGGCCGGGTGGGGGCAAGAGCGGCGTTTGAGCTGCGGCTGCGCATGACGAACTGATGCTTCCTATCTAAAAGCAGGACTTCTCATACTCTCAAATAGGAAAGAGTCAATGAATTTGGCGGCGGGACTGGCCGCAATTCGGGCCAAGGCCGCCCGGCCTCCGCGAACCGGCGGGTACTGGTGCAAAACCGCAATAGTCCGCCAGCACAATCTGCGCTAAATTGCCTTGGCGATGCAATATTGATCCTCCCGGGGGCGGGTGCCGTGTCGCAGCGGAGCAGTATCGATGCGCGTTCTACCACTTGTTCTGGCCATCTCCATTGCCGCGTTGAGCGCGGCCGCGCCGCTGGCGCAGGAGAACGCGATCTATTTCAGCCCCGAGCTGACCGGCGAGTTCTCCGCGCCGAGCGCCTTTGAAGGCCTCTATGCCGGCGTGCTGTTCGGCCCCATCTCGTCGCGCATGAACAATTTCAATGTGACTGGCGCCACCATCCGGCCGGAATTTGGCGCCGTTGTCGGCTGGAACCAGCCGGTCGCGCCCGGTGTGGTTCTGGGCGGAGAACTGCAGGCGAGCCTCGCCACCGATTTCTCCACCTCCGCCTATCTGCGCGCCATGGCGCTGGCACGGCTGGGCTTTGCCGCCGGCGACAACGGCCTTGTCTATGTGCTGGGCGGCGTCGGCCGCATGGGCGAGGGATGGGCTTTCGAAGCGGGCCTGGGCGCCGAGGTCATGGTCACCGACATGATGGGCGTGCGGCTGGAAGCGGCCGGCATCGGCCAGCTTGGCCCGGTGCCCAATGGCACCAATATCCCGGCCATTTCGGCCATGCGCATCACCAGCGCCGTGCTCTGGCAGCTCGATGGCCCGCCCGCCAGTACCAGCTTTCATTCCGGCCCCGTCACCGATTTTGCCGGTTATTATGCCGGCCTCAATATCGGCGGCCTGACCGACCCGCAGTTCAACTTCTTCGACGACTATGGCTGGGGCTGGCACCTGAGCCGGTTCGAAATCGGCACGCTGGCTGGCTACAATCTTGCCCTCAACGACACCTTCCGCGCCGGCGTCGAAGCGCAGCTGGGTGTCAATTTCGACACGTCCGGCGATGCCGGCCTCGACGTGCTGGCGCTGGGCCATCTGGGTGTCGTACCCGTGGATGGTCTCTATGCCTATGCCGCTGCCGGCCTGGGCGTGGTTGAAGGCGACGCGGCCTATGCCTTTGGCGGCGGCGTCGAATACGCCCTCTGGGGCAATGCCGCGCTGCGCGGCGAGGCGCTGCTGCTGGGGCGGCTCGACGGCGCGCCGGGCCTTTCGGGCGTCACCGGCCCCACCACCAGCAAGGTCACGGTTGGCACGGTCTGGCATCTGGACTAAACACGCTCCCGTCTCCGCCGTCGCGGGATGACGCGAGAGAACCGACATGCCCGATTTCGATGTGATTGTCCTGGGCGCCGGAGCCGCCGGCATGATGGCCGGCATCGAGGCAGGCAAGCGCGGCCGCAAGGTGCTGGTCGTGGACCATGCCCGCGATCCGGGCGAGAAGATCCGCATTTCCGGTGGCGGCCGCTGCAACTTCACCAATGTGAACGCGACTCACACCCTGGGACGCGAGCGCTTTCTGAGCCAGAACCCGCGCTTCGCGCTCTCCGCCCTCAGCCGCTACACGCCGGACATGTTCATTGCCCGGGTGAAAAAACAGGGCATTGCCTTCCACGAAAAGACGCTGGGCCAGCTCTTCTGCGATGGTCCCGCCACCCAGATCGTCTCCATGCTGACCAATGACCTGCGCGCCGCCGGCGCTGCCATCTGGACGGGGCGGCAGGTCGGCAGCATCGAGCGGGCCGGCGAGGGTTTCGATGTCATGGTCGGCGACGGGCGGGTGACCGCATCGAGCCTTGTGGTCGCGACGGGCGGCAAATCCATTCCCAAGATGGGCGCCACGGGCCTGGCCTATGAGCTGGCGCGCCAGTTCGGCCTCAAGGTGACGGAAACGCGCCCCGCCCTCGTGCCGCTGACCTTCGAGACCGGCGCACTGGAGCAATTGAAGCCCCTGGCAGGCGTTTCCGCCAATGCCGTGGTCAGCCACGGCAAGACCGGCTTCGAGGAAGCCCTGCTCTTCACCCATCGCGGCCTGTCCGGCCCCGCCATCCTGCAGATTTCCTCCTATTGGCGCGAGGGCGACGCCATCAGCATCAACCTCCTGCCGGGCGAGGACGCGCTGGAATTCTTCCGCGCCGCCCGCAAGGCGACGCCGAAACTGCATATCCAGACGGTCCTGGCCGAACGCCTCCCCAAGCGGCTGGCGCAGCTCCTGGGCGAGCTGATCGATCAGCCCGGCATGATCGGCGACCTCTCGGACAAGAAGCTCATGGCGGCCGCCGAGCATGTTGCTCGCTGGACCCTCAAGCCCGTCGGCTCGGAAGGTTACCGGACCGCCGAAGTGACGCTGGGCGGGGTGGACACGACCGACCTGGACGCCCGAACCATGATGGCCCGCGCCGTGCCCGGCCTCTTCTTCGTGGGCGAGGCAGTGGACGTCACCGGCTGGCTGGGTGGCTACAATTTCCAGTGGGCCTGGGCCTCCGGCTGGGCCGCCGGGCAGGCCGCCTGACGCGTTCACCTCTGGCAATTCATCGGTAACTGCCGATATAAGGGGGCCGAACGTTAAGGAGCCCCGTCATGCCCGCGCCATTCGACCTGTCCGTGCAGGACCTTGCCCCCATTGCCCAGGGCACGACCACAGAGCAGGCCATGGCCGAAACCGTGCTGCTGGCGCAGGAGGCCGACCGGCTGGGCTATACAAGGCTCTGGTATGCCGAGCATCACGGCATGCCCTCGATTGCCTCCTCGGTGCCGGAAATCCTCATCGGCAGCGCCGCCGCCGCCACCAAAGACATCCGCGTCGGCTCCGGCGGGGTCATGCTGCTCAATCACGCGCCTTTGCGCATCGCCGAGGCCTATCGCACGCTCGCAGCCCTCCATCCGGGCCGCATCGACCTGGGCCTTGGCCGGGCGCCCGGCGGCGACGGCTATGCCATGCGCGCCCTGCGCTCGGGCAGCGGCGAGGAATTTTCAACTTACCTTGCCGAACTGATGGCCTTTGACGAGGACGGGTTTCCGCCGGACCACCCCTATTCGCGCGTGCCGGTCAGCCCCGGCGGCATCACCCTGCCGCCCAAATGGCTCCTCGGCTCCTCGGGCGCCAGCGCCCAGGCCGCAGGGCAACTCGGCTTCGGCTATGCCTTTGCCGCCCATTTCAGCCATACGCCGGCGGCGCCGGCTTTCGCTGCCTATCGGGAGGCCTTCCAGCCCTCGGCCGATTTTCCCGAACCCCGGACCATTCTCTGCCTCTCGGCCATCTGCGCCCCGACAGAGGAGGAAGCAAAATTCCTCGCCACCTCGCAGGCGGTGAGCTGGGCGCTGTTCGTGACCGGCGAGCAGCGCCACCTGATGCCGCCCGAGGAGGCCATGGCCCGCGTTCTTTCGCCGCAGCAGCGGCAGGTGATCGAGCATCAGTCCAGCCTCTGGCTGGTGGGCGACCCGGACCAACTGGCCGAGACCATCACTGAAAAGGCCGAGGCGGCCCGGGCGGACGAGGTCATGATCACCACCACGATCCATTCCTACGCCCTGCGGCGGCGCTCCTTCGCCCTTCTGGCCGAGACCCTTGGCATCGCCCCACGCCAGCGGGCATAAAGCGCTTCATTAACGTCTCGTTCTGCCCCGATGGTTAGGATCGGAGCATTCTGACCACGGAACGGTTCCATGAGCGCCGCAGCCTTCGTGCTCGCCATAAACCTCTTTGTCGCCGGCATCTTCGCCACGGCATTCGGCGTTGTGGCGGCCTATCAGCGCTCGGCGCTGGGCGCACGCTGGCTCGCCTATGCTTATGGGCTGGGCGTCTTCAATGTCGTGCTCGAATTCATCCTCCCCTTCCAGGCCGACCATCGGCTGGTGAGCTTCGGCATATTTGCGGTTTTCCTGCTGGCGCTGGCCGGCTGCGTTGTGGGCCTCGCGCATCACTATCGGCTGAACCCGCCCTGGCTGCTTTTGGCGGTAGCGGTCGTTGCGTCGCTCCTGCTCAATCTGTCCATTCTCGACATGCCGCGGGCCAGTTTCGTCCGCAACCTGCTCTACCAGGCGCCCTATGCTGTCGTTCAGGCCATCGGCGTCGGCGTCATCCTCGCCAATCCGCGCAAGCGCGCGCTCGATCTGGCCCTCTTGGCCATCTATTTTTTGTCGGCACTGCACTTCCTCGCCAAGCCGGTGCTGGCCATGCTGATCGGCTCGGGCGAAGCGCCGCAGGCCTATATCACCTCGACCTATGCGGCGGTGTCGCAGACGGTAGGCGCGGTGCTGCTGATCGCCAACGGCCTGATGATGCTGCTCATCATCGTCCGGGACGTCATGGCCGACATGACCGCCCAATCGGAGACCGATACGCTTTCCAAGCTGCTCAATCGGCGCGGCTTCGAGGATCGGGGGGAGAAGGCGCTGGCGCTCGCCAGGCGCTCGGGCGTGCCCGCTGTCATGATCGTGGCCGATCTCGATCACTTCAAAGCCATCAATGACACCTTCGGCCACGCCGCCGGCGACAAGGTCATTGCCGCCTTCGCCACTGTCTTGAGGAATTGTTCGGCGCCGCATGCCGTCTTGGGCCGCATGGGCGGTGAGGAATTCGCGGCGCTCCTGCCGGGCGCCAACCTCGCCACTGGCAAGCTCTATGCAGAGACGGTGCGCAACGCCTTCCGCACCATGCCCGAGCAGATGACCGGTCTCAGCGATCCGGCCACCGTATCCATCGGCGTCGCCCAACTCGTGCCAGGCGACCAGCTTTCCGATCTCCTTCGCCGCGCCGACAGGGCCCTTTACCAGGCCAAGAGTGACGGCCGCGACTGCGTGCGGCTGGCCATGAGCGAACCGGCCAGTCCACTGCGCAAGAGCCGTTCGCGGGGAGCGGCTAGTTCATCACCTGCCGCGACACCAGGGAACAATCGCCGGTCGGCTCGACCTTGAGGGCCAGTTGCTGCCGATCCAGTTCCGCCAGCCACGCTGTCCAGGAGCAGGGGCTCATGCCCACGTCTTCCTGGCCTTCCTTTGCCTTGGCAAAACGCAGCTTGAGCTGGGCCCGTTCATCGCCGAACCGATCTCTTACGCGGGCGATCGCCGGGCGCCCCTTGCGGTCAGTGACCCAGTTCTGAATGTCCCGATGCCGGGTCAGCATATGCGCTTGCGTCATGAAGAGGCCTCCTCACCTGTTCTTTGCGCGAAACGAGCCGGTCCTCCTCCGGTTCCCCGTTCCGTCGATCAAATATCGGCCCATTCGGTGACGAGCCGATAACGCTCCATTTCCTCGGGCGTGAAGTAGTAGAGCTGGTCCGGCGGCGTCTCCAATGCATGCAGCCACATGGCCGCATCCACGCCGGCCTCGCTCAGATACCGGGTGATTTCTGCCGTCGCGCTTTGCGCATCCGCCATGGCCACCCCGGCAACGCTCAAGGCATCTACCGGCGACGCGCTGAGTGCCGCCGCATAGATCTGGTGGACCCCGATAGCCGCCTCCCGCCCGGCGATCCGCGTCTTGCCCGAAGCAAAGATGAGCGGGCAGGACGAGGCACAAAGCCCACCATTGCGGACCTCGGTCGCCAGGCCCTTTTCCAGAATCAGGCGGCCGATGTCCAAGGCATCGTCCACCGAGCCGCCAGGTGAATCCAGCAGCACGATTGACACATATTCACCCCTTGCTTCGATCTCCTGTGCAAAGCGTTCGGCCGAGCCCGGGTCGATCGTGCCGGTGAGGCTGAGGACCCCACCGCTGCCCAGCGCAATGTCCAGCGGATCATCGAGAATCTCGGGCGGCGTGGCCAATGCCGGGCGGGCGCGGCCGCCCCCGCTCTCGGTGGTTGCCGGCGGCAGGATGGGCTGAGGCATTTGGGTCAGCGCCGCGGGCGCCTGGGCGCTCAGTTCACGAAAGTCGACATAGAGCACGCCCATCGTGCCGGCGAGGAGCGCGAAGAAAGCAAAGCGCAGGATGGCCCCGTCCTCGATGCGCGCCAGCGACGCAACCGCGTGCCGGTAGAAGGGACCCTCGTCGGTGCGGGCGCGGGCATTAGCATCGGTCTTCATGCCGGGCGTGGCCCCTCGCCGCGCTTGCGCTGGGCCGCATCGATCGGGGTCACGGTGCCGTCCTCGGCCACGGTCTTTTCTTCAATGGGCGGCGCATCCCGCGCTGGCTCGGCCTCGAACTCCTTGATCTGCGGGCTCAGCGCCGCGGCCGCGTCGGCGGCGCCTTCGGCTTCCATGCGCTTGTAAAGGGCCATGGCCCGCAGCATTTCGGCGGCCGTAATGGTCTCGGCTTCCTTGAGGGTCTCGGCCTCGCGCCGCATCGCATCGTTGACGATCATCAGCACCAGGACCAGCACGACCGGCAGCAGGTCGATGGAAATGGCGCCCGCCCAGGAGGGGATGAAGTCGCCCCAATAGCGCAGCACCGCTTCGGCCGAGGACAGCGGCACGAAGCGGCGCTGCTCGACTGGCGGCGTGGCGAGGATTTCGTCGGCCGCCGCGACCAGCGCCGCCGATTGCGCATCCACCGAGGCGCGGACCGTGGCCATGACCTGGTTCTGCCGCTGCGCCAGGTCGCCCACCTGCCCGTCTGCAACCGGCGCGATGAAACCGGCCGAGAGGTCGGTGGCCGCACGCTTGACCGAGGCGGCGATATCGGTCTGCTGCAGCGCCGCGATAATGGCCGAAAGCTGCACCGCTTCGGCCTGGAAAGCATCCGAGCGCGGCTCGATCGATCCGGGCGTCGAGACCAGTTCGCGCATCGTGGCCAGATGCTCCGAGCCTTGCGCGAACAGCGTTGCCGCTTCGTCGCGCGAGCCGGAAATCGTCCCCGCCAGCTGCGTCATCTGCGTGCTCATCTGGGTGAGCAGCTGCACGACGCTGCCCGAACCCTGCGTGCCGGTCAGCGCGCCGCTGTCGCGCTCATCCTGCGCCAGGGTGGCGAAGCGGGCCGAGGCGCGCTCGACGTCGGGCAGCAGGCTCTGGCTTGCCAGGGCATTGGCATGGGCATTGTCGAGGTCTTCGGCATAGCCCTGGAGAGTGACCGCCATATGCTGCTCGAGCGCCGCCGACCCGGCCAGCGCGGCCGCATTGAGCCAGGAACTCATGGCCACGATCATGCCGCAGCCGATCAACATGGTGGCAAACAGGCTCAACCGCTGCACCCCGCTGACCACGAGCGGCACAAAGCGCATCATGTAGGTCCAGAAGGCATAGATGGCGACCGAGACCGCCGCCGAATAGATGATGGCGGCAAAGAACACGAAGGTTGCCGACCCATCGAGAATGCCGCGCACCCCGAGATAGGTATAGACGCCGGAGGCCAGGGCCAGCACGGCCAGCGCAAACCGGCTCATGGTTTCGACGCCGCGCACGGTCTCGTGCAGGCGGAAGGCGTTGGGCTTGAGCTGCATGAAGGGCCCCGGATTTTTTGGCCCGCCACCGGGCCCTTAAGCGGAGGTTAACACAGCCATCTCGGCAGAACCGAGGCAGACAACGGGAGGGTTAACGCCGCGCCGATGACATTGCGGTGAGCCCTTTGCCGCTCTCCGTGCCTTTGCCTCTTGCGCATCGAGCCCTGAGGGGCGTACGTCAGGCCAGGGAAAAGAGGAGCACGTCATGGCCGAAAAAATTCGTTGGGGCATCCTGTCGACCGCCAATATCGGCATGCAGAAGGTGACGCCGGCCATCATGGCCTCGCCCAGCTCCGAAGTGGTGGCCATTGCCTCGCGCGATGCCGCCAAGGCGCGGGCCGCCGCCGACCAGCTCGGCATTGCCAAAGCCTATGGCTCCTATGAGGACCTCTTCGCCGATCCCGAGATCGACGCCATCTACAATCCCCTGCCCAATCACCTGCATGTGCCCATGACCCTGGCCGCCGCCCGGGCCGGCAAGCATGTGCTCTGTGAAAAGCCGATCGCGCTCTCCGCCGCCGAGGCCGAACAGTTGCGCGACATCCCCAAGGGCATTGTCTTCATGGAAGCCTTCATGGTGCGCTTCCACCCGCAATGGGCCCGCGTCCGCGAGATCATCCGCTCGGGTGAATTGGGCGAGGTCCGCTCCATCAATGCCGTCTTCACCTATCACAATGTCGACCCCGCCAATGTCCGCAACCAGGCCGATATCGGCGGCGGCGGCATCATGGATATCGGCTGCTACCCGATCACCGCCGGGCGCTACTTCTTCGAGGCCGAACCCAACCGTGTCGTCTCGCTGGTCGAGCGCGACCCCAACTTCGGCACCGACCGGCTGGCCAGCGTCATGGCGGACTTCGGTGGCGGCCGGCAGCTGAGCTTCACCTGCTCTACCCAGGCCGCGCCGCATCAGCGCGTGCAGGTCTTCGGGACCAAGGCCAAGGCCGAGATCATCATCCCCTTCAACGCTCCGGCCAACATGCCCACCGCCATAACCATCGATGTCAGCGGCACCGTGGACGGCTCGCTGGCCCGCCGCGAAATTCTGCCCGCCTGCGACCAATATACCGAGCAGGCCGAAGCCTTTGCCCAGGCAGTGCTGGGCAAGGCGCCCCTGCCCTATGGCGTCGAGGACGCCATCCGGACCATGCGGGTGATCGACGCCATTTTTGAGAGCGAGAAAACCGGCGCCTGGGCCAGCGTCAAGCGTTAGCCCAGTTCCGGACCCAGCAGGCGCGCCGCCAGCAGCTTCAGGTCATCGGCCAGGGTCTCGGCCGCGATCGACTTCTGCGCCACCCCGAAACTGGCGTCGAGTAGCAACCGCGCTAGCCGCGCGGCGTCGCCGACACCGGCGGCAGCCAGCTCGGTTTCAAGACGCGTGCGCACCTTGCGGTCGGACGCGGCGAACAGCGCCGCGGCCTGTCGGTGTGCTGAGAACAATTCGTCGACATGCGGCGAGCCGGCAATGGCGGCAGCGATGACCCCGAACTCGGCGGCCAGCGCCACCCCGATGCGCTCGGCCAGCGGCCCCGGCCCGGCTATCGCTGCCTCGAAGCTGGCCAGCTTGTCGGCCACCAACTGCTCGAGAATGGCGAGGAAGACCGCGTCCTTGTCGGCAAATTCGGCATAGAGCGTCGGCTTGGCCATGCCGGCGCCCCTGGCAATGGCCTCCATGCTGGTGGCCCTGAGGCCCTGCCGCAGGAACAGCTCGCGCGCCGCCGCCAGAATGCGCTCCCGCTTTTCCAAGTGCCGGTCAGAGGTCATCGCAAATATGTGTTCCCGCTACCATTGAACGAATTGAACGATGTTCGTATATATCGTTCAATACTCCAGGAGACCAGCCATGACCGTGCCTGCCCCGATCCAGCCCGACCGCGTCCTGCTCACCGGCATTTCCGGCTTCCTGGGCGGTCACGTTGCCCTGGCCCTGCTCAAGGCCGGTTATAGCGTGCGCGGCAGCCTGCGCAACCTGGGCAAGGCAGAAGCCGTCCGCGAAACGCTACGCCGCGCCGGCGCCGACATTTCCCGGCTCGAATTCGTCCAGCTCGACCTCCTGTCCGACAAGGGCTGGGACAAGGCCATGGAGGGCGTGCGCTACCTCCAGCACACCGCCTCGCCCTTTGTCATCGACCTGCCGGAGGACAAGATGGAGCTGATCCGTCCCGCCGTGGAAGGCACCGAGCGGGCGCTCAACGCGGCGCTGCGAGCCGGGGTGGAGCGCATCGTCCTCACCTCTTCCATGGCGGCCATCGCCTATGGCCATGACAAGGGCCGGACTACGCCCTTCACCGAGAAGGACTGGACCGATCTCAACGGCCGCGGCGTCAATGCCTATATCGAATCCAAGACCCTGGCCGAGAAGCGCGCCTGGCAGATCATGCGCGAAGCCGGCCGCGAGGCCGATCTCACCACCATCAATCCCAGCGC
>CAMLKN010000067.1 GCA_946480655.1 uncultured Devosia sp.
CTGAGACGGCCCCCTCCGGGCAGGCGAATAATGAGCTCGGAGATCCAGTCATAGAATTCGTGATTCACCGGCACGGAGTCCTGGGTAATCACCGAGGCACCGCCTCGCGCCAGGAACATGCCGGCCAGGGTGACGATGAAAGCGGGCACCTGCAAATAATGAATGGCCAGGCCCATGACGCCGCCGAAGGTCGCGGCGATGGCGAGGGCCAGCGCGAAGGCCGCCAGCGGGTGCCAGCCGGCCCAACTGATCAGCACCGCGATCAGGACGCCGGTAAAGCCGATCACCGCGCCAACCGACAGGTCGATCCCTCCGGAAAGTATGACGAAGGTCATGCCGACGGCCGTGATGCCCAGAAAGGCATTGTCGGTGAGGAAATTGCCCAGCACGCGCGTCGAGAACATCGACGGGAACTGCATGACCGCCAGGGCATAGGCAATGGCGAAGATGATGGCGGTGGCCATCAGGGGGCGCAGGCTGCGGCTCATTTGTGGGCCTCCCGGGCCTGGACGCGCGCCGGAACGATCCGGCTCGCCAGCGGTGACTGGATGACGAGGACGAGGAAGATCAGCGCGGCCTTGACGATGAGGTTGAATTCAGGCGGGAAGCCGGAGACCAGGATGCCGGTGTTCATGGCCTGGATGATGAGCGCGCCGACCACGGCAAGGGGCACCGAGAAACGGCCGCCCAAAAGCGACGTGCCGCCAATGACGACGGCGAGGATGGCATCGAGTTCCAGCCAGAGGCCGGCATTGTTGGCGTCGGCGCCGCGGATGTCGCCGGCCACGATGATGCCGGCAATGGCCGCGCAGAAACCGGAAAGGCCGTAAACCAAGATCAGCAACATGCGGCTGCGGATGCCTGCGAGGCTCGCAGCGGCCCGGTTGACCCCAACCGCCTCGATGAACAGGCCGATGGCTGTGCGCCTCACGAGGAGCGTCACCAGAACCAGCAGGACGAGCGCGATTACCATGGCCATGGGCAGGCCGAGGAAGGATCCGGTGCCGATGAAGATCAGCACGGGATCGGTGAAGGTGACGATGAATCCTTCGGTGATGAGCTGGGCGATGCCGCGTCCTGCAACCATCAATACGAGGGTGGCAACAATGGGCTGGATGTCGAGGACGGCGACGAGGAAGCCGTTCCACAAGCCACAGGCGAGGCCGACGGCGAGCGCGGCGGCAACGGCGACGGGTGCCGGATAGCCGGCCACCACCATTGTCGCGGCCACCGCGCCTGCCATGGCCATCACCGCGCCGACCGAAAGGTCGACGCCTTTGGTGGCGATGACACCCACCATGCCGATGGCCAGGATTGCCACGGGCGCACCCCGGTTGAGAACGTCGATGAGGCTGCCGAAGAGCCTGCCGTCCTGCCATGTGATCCGGAAGAAATTGGGGAACAGCAGCCAGTTGATCAGCAACACGCCCACCAGGGCGATCAACTGCGGGTTGGCCAGCAGGCCCAGGAAACGCCGCGTCATGCCACTTCCTCGTCGCGGTGATTGGCGATCGCCTGCACGATGACGCCGGGATTGATGTTCTCGCCGCTCAGTTCGGCCACCATTTCGCGGTCGCGCATCACCACGATGCGCGAGGAATAGGCCACGACTTCATCGAGCTCGGAGGAGATGACAACCAGCGCGAGCCCCTCGTCGCGCAGCCGGTTGATGGTGCGTACGATCTCGGCATGGGCGCCGACGTCGATACCCCGGGTAGGTTCGTCGAGGATCAGGAAAGCCGGATCGGTTGCCAGCCAGCGGGACAGGATGACCTTCTGCTGGTTGCCACCGGAGAGAAGTTTGACCGGCATGTCGAGCGAAGCCGCGCGAATGTCCATGGCTTCCCCGAAGCGGCCAGCAATCTCCATCTGCTCGTCGCGATTGAGGGCGCTGAACCAACCCAGCTTGCCTTGAAGGGCAATGATGATGTTCTCACGCACCGAGAGGTCGCCAAAAATGCCCTCCGCCTTGCGATCCTCGGGGCAGAAGCCAAAGCCATGAGCGATGGCGTCGGTAGGGCGGGTGATGCTTGCAGGCATGCCGCCAATCTTCAGGGTGCCCTCGTCGGCCGTGTCGGCGCCGAACATGATGCGCGCCATTTCAGTGCGACCGGAGCCCAGGAGACCCGCCACGCCAATCACCTCACCCTTGTGAACGGTGAGGTTGAACGGATGCACGCTGCGCTTGCGGCCATAATTGTTGAAATCGAGGAGAACCTCGCCCATGGGGCGGGCATCTTCGACGCCTGTCGCGCCGGAAAAGGCGACATCCTTGCCCAGCATCAGGCGCACGACATCGGTGCGGGTCATGTCGTCGAGGGCGCGCGTATCCACCAGCTTGCCGTTGCGCAGGATGGTCACGCGGTCGGCAATGGCAAAGACCTGGTCGAGGAAGTGTGTGATGAAGACCACGGCGAGGCCCTGGGCCTTGAGGTCGCGGATGATCTCGAACAGGCGTTCCACCTCGTTCCGATCGAGGCTGGCGGTGGGCTCGTCGAGAATGAGAACCTTGCCGGAAAGCTCGACGGCACGGGCGATGGCAACGATCTGCTGGACAGCGACCGAATGGGCGCCCAGTTCGCTCGACGGGTCGAGTTCGAGCCCGTATCGCTTGAGAATGACCCGCGCGTCGCTTTCCATCTTGCGACGGTTGACGAGGCCGAAGCGGGTCGGCTGGTGCCCGAGGAACAGGTTTTCCGCCACCGATCGATTGGGAAGGAGGTTCACCTCCTGATAGACCGTGCCGATACCGTGGAACTGCGCCTGTTGCGGATTGTCGAGGTGCACCGGCGTGCCATCGACCAGCACGTCACCCCCGTTGGGCTGGTAGGCGCCAGTCAGTATCTTGATAAGGGTGGATTTACCTGCGCCGTTCTCCCCCAAAAGGGCATGAACCTCTCCGGCTCGAAGGCCGAAATTGACTGCGTCGAGTGCAACATGATTGCCGAATATCTTGACGATGCCGCGCGCTTCGAGCGCGTAGTCGGTTTCAGTCATAGCTCCCCCAGGCCCTATTGGGATCAGTTGTAAGGCTCCCAAACACAAAATGTCACCCCGGCGAATGCCGGGGTCCATCTTGAGTTATTCAGGATGGATCCCGGCACGGGGCCGGGATGACACCTTGGGCTTTCAGTCCCGGCGTTTAGTAGCCCAAACCCTTGCGGCGCTCGTATTCGCCTTCCGGATCGTCAGCGGCGGTATAGAGCTTGGATTCGGTGATGATGAACTTCTCCGGCATGGTGCCATCGGCCCAGTAGGCGGCGAGGGCGTCAAAGGCCGGGCCAGCCATGTTCGGGGTCAGTTCCACCGTGGCATTGGCTTCGCCGGCGGCGATGGCGGTAAAGATATCGGGTACGGCGTCGATGGAGACCACGAGGATATCTTCGCCCGGCTTCAGGCCTGCATCCTTGATGGCCTGGATGGCGCCCACAGCCATGTCGTCATTATGGGCATAGACCGCGCAGATGTCGGCGCCCCCATTGGACGACTTCAGGAACGCCTCCATCACTTCCTTGCCCTTGGAACGGGTGAAATCGCCGGTCTGGCTCTGGGTGATGGTGATGTTGGCGGCGCCGGCAATGCCTTCTTCAAAGCCCTGCTTGCGGTTGATGGCGGGGCTGGAGCCCACGGTGCCCTGGAGTTCCACGACATTGCACGGTTCGCCGGCAACTTCATTGACCAGCCATTCGCCGGCAACGCGACCCTCGAGCACCTGGTCGGAAGCGACAGAGGTCAGGTAGAGGTCTTCCGGAGCGTCAATGCCGCGATCCAGCAGCACGACCGGAATTTCGGCTTCCTTGGCTTCGGTGAGCACGTCTTCCCAGCCGGTGGCGACCACCGGGGCGACGAGGATGGCGTCAACGCCCTGGGCGATGAAGCCTCGGATGGCCTTGATCTGGTTTTCCTGCTTCTGCTGGGCGTCGGCGAACTTGAGGTCGACGCCGCGCGCTTCCGCTTCCTGCTTCGTCACGGACGTTTCGGCAGCGCGCCAGCCCGATTCAGAACCGATCTGCGAGAAGCCGATGACCTTGCCCGAAAGGTCTTGCGCCAGGACGGCAGAAGACAAGGCGGTAGCGAGGCCTGCCGCGATGGCAAGCTTGGTAACAATGCTCACGATGAAATCCTCCCAATGGTCGCCCGGCGTATTCGCTTCAGGCGATGAAGGGACGCTATTATAAAGTACTATTATATGTAAAGTGAGAATGTGACGAACTGGAAAATTTCGCGCTCGACCCGGAAAACGCTATATATATCAGATATTTATCAAAGCCCTCACATCCGTCGATGGCCTTCGAATGAGGCTGGGCGCCCACGCTCGAACGCAATCTCCGGGGTCTGCTTTGAAGGGGCAGGGCGGCGCTTGCCGAGCTTTTGGTTGGCACTTGCGCCCCGTGCGGTGAAGTGTAGCGCCCCCACCGAAAGCGGCGCCACTGGCGCGCGCACTTTCCACCGCTGCGCAAAACAGGCCACTTGCATCGGCCGGGCTTTGCCATTAGACACTGGCTCGCCTGAAGGGGTTTAGCTCAGTTGGTAGAGCATCGGTCTCCAAAACCGAGGGTCGTGGGTTCGAGTCCCCCAGCCCCTGCCAGGCACTGTAATTCCAGATCGTCGAGCCTTGCTCCGATTCCATCACCCCCGAAATCGTGGTTCTGAAATACTGTCCGCAAGTATTGTAAGGCGGGAAAGTGCCAGTCCCCGGCAGGGGTTGGGAGTGCATGGGAACCGGGGACTGACGTTGGAGGTCGCAGGAAGCTAATCCTGCGAGGTCAATAACGCTGCTGCTCGGTAAAAGTTGCCCCGCCGGGTGTCGCCGCGCAGCTTTTTGCATGCTTTCGGGCTGCCGGACCGGAAACCTTGGTCAGCTATTCCGCGGCCGCCGGAAGGTGGGCGACGTGCCGGGCCTTGAGCCTGTTCAGTTGGTGGGCGGCATGGGCCAGAAGGGCTGTTCGCGCCTGCTCATGCGGCACTGTCCCGCAATCGGCCTTCACGGGCAGGTTGAGGCCGTACTCGGTCACATTGCCCATGAACCCCTCGCGTATGCGCACGCGCACGGTTCCGGTGAGACGTCCCTTGATGGTCCGGTGGGGACCGAAGTGCAGCAATTGGCAGCCGATAACCTCGAACGACATCGCTCCCTCCACGAGCTTTGCCACATTCCGGGCACAATTCATCCAATTACAGGCTGCGCGGACACGCAAGTGCAATTCCGCCACTTTTGCACTTATGCTTTACAGGAGCGCCAAACTGGCGGGTGCAGGCCGCCAATGATTCTGATTGGCGCCCTGTTGCAATCCGCAACCAAAGCTTCTAGATAGCGCGCTCTAGCCGTGCGGGATTCCTGCGCGGCCTTTGGTTTTGCACCAAGATACGAAGTAGATTTGCCCATGGCCCGCACGAACCCAGTCCAGTTTCTCCAGCAGGTTCGCTCGGAAGTCAGCAAGGTCACATGGCCCGGCCGGAACGAAGTGGTGATTTCCACCATCATGGTTCTGGTCCTGGTCATCCTGGCCAGCCTGTTCTTCCTCACTGCGGATCAGGTCATCTCCTGGCTCGTGTCCTTGATGCTGTCGATCCGCTAGTCGGGTCTGTTTAGAAAAGATATTGGGAGCGGCGACCCTTTATGGCCAAGCGCTGGTACATCGTTCAGGCGTATTCGAACTTCGAGCGCAAGGTGGCGGAGGATATCCGTCTCAAGGTTGCGCAGAAGAAGCTCGAGCACCTGTTTGAAGACGTGATCGTCCCGACTGAGAAGGTTGTGGAGATCCGTCGCGGCCGCAAGGTGGACACCGAGCGCAAGTTCTTCCCGGGATATGTCCTGGTGAAGATGGACATGACCGACGAGGCGTTCCATCTCATCAAGAACACCCCCAAGGTTACCGGTTTCCTCGGCGCGGACAACAAGCCCATGCCGATCTCGGAGAGCGAGGCCATGTCGATCCTGCAGCAGGTGCAGGAAGGCGTGGATCATCCCAAGCCCTCCGTCAGCTTCGAAGTGGGCGAGAACGTGCGCGTGTCCGACGGTCCCTTCGCCAGCTTCAACGGCGTCGTCGAAGAGGTGGACGAAGAGCGTTCCCGCCTCAAGGTCGAGGTCTCGATTTTCGGTCGCCCCACTCCGGTGGAGCTCGAATACGGTCAGGTCGAAAAGGTCTGATCTCCCCGGGGAAACCCGGAAAACCCGTGGAAGGGGATGGCGCTTTGCCAGCGTCAGGAAACCGCACCACGGCTCAACTGCCTTCGGGCAAACAGAGGATAGAAAATGGCAAAGAAAGTCACTGGTTACGTCAAGCTGCAGGTTCCTGCCGGCTCGGCTACCCCGTCGCCCCCGATCGGCCCGGCCCTCGGTCAGCGCGGTCTGAACATCATGGAATTCTGCAAGGCCTTCAACGCGGCCACGCAGGAAATGGAAAAGGGCTCGCCCATTCCGGTCGTGATCACCGCCTATGCCGACAAGAGCTTCACCTTCGAGATGAAGCAGCCGCCGGTTACCTACTTCATCAAGAAGGCCGTTGGCCTCAAGTCCGGTTCGAAGAATCCGGGCAAGGAATCTGCCGGCACCATCACGCAGGCGCAGCTGCGCGATATCGCTGCCAAGAAGATGAAGGATCTCAACGCTGACGATATCGAGGCTGCCGTCTCGATGATCGCCGGCTCTGCCCGTTCCATGGGCATCCAGGTCGAGGGCTAAGAATATGGCAAAGATCGCAAAGAAGGTCGCCAAGGCCCGTGAAGGCATCGACCGCAACAAGCTCTACGGTCTCGAAGAGGCCGTGAAGATGGTCAAGGCTCGCGCTTCGGCCAAGTTCGACGAAACCGTCGAGATCGCGATGAACCTGGGCGTTGACCCCCGCCACGCCGACCAGATGGTCCGCGGCGTCGTCAACCTGCCCAACGGCACCGGCAAGACCGTTCGCGTCGCCGTGTTCGCCCGTGGCGCCAAGGCCGACGAAGCCAAGGCCGCCGGTGCTGACATTGTCGGCGCCGAAGACCTGCTGGAAGTCATCCAGGGCGGCAAGATCGATTTCGATCGCTGCATTGCCACCCCGGACATGATGCCGCTGGTCGGTCGCCTCGGTAAGGTCCTGGGCCCGCGCAACCTGATGCCGAACCCCAAGGTCGGCACCGTGACCATGGACGTCAAGGGCGCCGTTGGTGCTGCCAAGGGCGGCGCCGTGGAATACCGCGTCGAGAAGGCTGGTATCATCCATGCCGGTATCGGCAAGGTCTCGTTCTCGGAAGAAGCCCTTCTGCAGAACATCAAGGCCTTTACCGACGCCGTCGTGAAGTCCAAGCCGGCTGGTGCCAAGGGCACCTATGTCAAGAAGGTCGCCGTGTCCTCGACCATGGGCCCGGGCGTCCATGTCGAGCCGTCCTCGGCCATCTGATCGAAGAATTCCGGGCGGTTCGCCGCCCGGTTTCATCCCTCCCACGGGAGAGATGTAAAAGTCCTGTCCGAGACTGCCGGCCGGCATCATGCCGTTAATTCCGAATGGAGCCAGCAATAGACGGGGTGAGACCCAATTCCGGGCCGAATGGCTCATACGGGTTGCGGTTCGAACCTAAGCCAGTTGCCCCTCGCGGGCACTCGGTTGGCAGGCACTAACCGTTGTTCCCCGGTCCCAAAAGGGCAGGGGGCAGCAATTGGCAATGGTTCCATGGCAGATGCCATGGGGCTAATTTGTGGAGACTAGCTTTGGAAAGAGCGGAAAAGAGTGCAGTCATTGCCTCGCTCCAGGAAGCCCTCGCGGGCGCTGGATCGATCGTGGTTGCGCACAATACCGGCCTGACCGTCGCTGCGTTCACTGACCTGCGCGTGCAGGTCAAGAAGGCTGGCGGCAAGGTCAAGGTCGCAAAGAACCGCCTTGCCAAGCTCGCTCTGAAGGAAACCGATGTCGCTGACATTTCGGACCTGTTCACCGGTCCGACCGTCATCGCCTATGCGGAAGATCCCGTCGCTGCGCCCAAGATCGCAGCGGCCTTCGCCGAGAAGAACCAGAAGTTCGTGATTCTCGGTGGTGCCATGGGTTCGACTGCTCTGGACGCCAATGGCGTCAAGGCGCTGGCGACCATGCCGTCGCTCGACGAACTGCGCGCCAAGCTCGCAGGCCTCGTCAAGCAGCCGGCACAGAACATCGCTTCCATCCTCGTGCAGCCGGGTGCGGGCATTGCTCGCGTCCTCAAGGCTCACGCGGAAAAGAGCGAAGCGGCGTAAGGCCGTTCCAAACTAACTCAACATTCGAAACCGAACCCAAACTGGAAAGAGTATAAAATGGCTGATCTCGCCAAGCTCGTAGACGACCTCTCGGCCCTGACCGTTCTGGAAGCTTCCGAACTGTCCAAGATGCTGGAAGAAAAGTGGGGCGTCTCCGCCGCCGCTCCGGTTGCTGTTGCCGCTGCTGGTGGCGCTGCTGCCCCGGCCGCTGCTGCTGAAGAAAAGACTGAATTCGACGTGATCCTGGCCGCCTTCGGCGACAACAAGATCAACGTCATCAAGGAAGTCCGCGCCATCACCGGCCTGGGCCTGGGCGAAGCCAAGGCTCTGGTTGAAGGCGCTCCGAAGGCCGTCAAGGAAGGCGTGTCGAAGGCTGAAGCCGAAGACATCAAGAAGAAGCTGGAAGATGCCGGCGCCAAGGTCGAACTGAAGTAATTTCAGTTAAGACTTGAAAAATGCGAGGCGGCGCTGTATGTGCCGTCTCGCTTTTCCGTTTTCTACGGAATGATTCGCTAGGGCCGATTGGATGGGTCCAGGCGCCAATTTGCGGAAATATATGACGAATTTGGATGTCGCGGGCAGCTTGCAGCCTCTGATGACCTCGCCGTGGGCTTGCCTGCGTGCGGGGCTTTAGTCGCTGATCACACTGCTGTGATCGTGTTTTTTCGGGTCGAAAGCACGATTGAGCGTCGTCCGGTGACCCATTGAATTGACTACCAGGCATATATCCCGAGCGCCGACGGCTGATAGTCGGGTCTTTGGATATCTGCCTCCGAGACAAGCAAAAATGGAGCGCCACGCCGGCAGGTGGGGGCGCGATAACCAGAAACAGGAGCTTTCATGGCTACCACGTTCAACGGCCGCCGCAAGGTTCGCAAGTCCTTCGGTTCCATCCGCGAAGTCACGGAGCTGCCCAACCTGATCGAAGTCCAGAAGGCTTCCTATGATCAGTTCCTCCAGGTCGATGAGCCCAAGGGCGGTCGTCCGGAAGAAGGGTTGCAGTCCGTCTTCAAGTCGGTGTTCCCGATCACGGATTTCTCCAACACGGCGAGCCTGGAATTCGTGCGCTACGAATTCGAGCAGCCCAAGTATGACATCGACGAGTGCCGTGCGCGCGACATGACTTTCGCTGCCCCGCTCAAGGTGACGCTGCGGCTGATCGTGTTCGAAGTGGACGAGGAAACCGGCGCCCGTTCGGTCAAGGACATCAAGGAGCAGGACGTCTACATGGGCGACATGCCCTTCATGACGTCGAACGGCACCTTCATCGTCAACGGCACCGAGCGCGTCATCGTCTCGCAGATGCACCGTTCGCCGGGCGTGTTCTTCGATCACGACAAGGGCAAGACCCATTCGTCGGGCAAGCTGCTGTTTGCCGGCCGCATCATTCCCTATCGCGGTTCCTGGCTCGACATCGAGTTCGACGCCAAGGACATCGTCTACGCGCGTATCGACCGTCGCCGCAAGATTCCGGTCACCTCGCTGCTCAAGGCACTGGGCATGGATGCCGAGGAAATCCTCGACACCTATTACACCAAGCTGCAGTACGAGAAGACCGAGAAGGGCTGGCGCGTTCCCTACGATGCCGAGAAGTGGAAGGGCGCCAAGCCGACCCACGACCTGATCGACGCCAAGACCGGCGACGTCGTGCATGAGGGTGGCAAGAAGCTTTCGGCCCGCCAGGCCAAGAAGCTGGCCGAGAATGGCCTGACCCATCTGCTCGCTGTCGACGAAGACCTCTACGGCATGTATGTCGCGGAAGACCTGGTCAACCTCAAGACTGGTGAAATCTACGCCGAAGCCGGCGACGAGCTTGATGAGAAGCTGCTGACGAACCTGGTCAGCAAGGGTTTCGACGAGCTGCCGATCCTCGACATCGACCACATCACCATCGGTGCCTATATCCGCAACACGCTGGCTGTGGACAAGAACGAGAGCCGTGAAGACGCTCTCTTCGACATCTACCGCGTGATGCGTCCGGGCGAACCGCCGACCGTCGAAACCGCCGAAGCGATGTTCCAGTCGCTGTTCTTTGACGCCGAACGCTACGACCTCTCGGCCGTTGGCCGCGTCAAGATGAACATGCGCCTCGAACTCGATGCGCCCGACACCATGCGCACCCTGCGCAAGGAAGACATCGTCGAAGTCGTCCGCACCCTCGTGGACCTGCGCGATGGCCGTGGCGAGATCGACGACATCGACAACCTAGGCAACCGCCGCGTTCGCTCGGTCGGCGAACTCATGGAAAACTCCTACCGCCTTGGCCTGCTCCGCATGGAACGCGCCATCAAGGAGCGCATGAGCTCGGTCGA
>CAMLKN010000068.1 GCA_946480655.1 uncultured Devosia sp.
CATTCGGTGACGCAGAGCCAGCACATGTCGGACGACACGGCCCGCATCATCGACCAGGAAGTGCGCAAGCTGATCGAGGATGGCGAAGCGTCGGCCCGCCATATCCTGACCACCTACCACGACCAGTGGGAAGCCATTGCCCAGGCGCTGCTCGAATACGAGACGCTCACCGGCGATGAATTGCGCGCCCTGATGGATGGCAAGCAGCCGGTGCGCCCGGAAGACAGCGGCCCGGCGGCCCCCAAGGCCACCGGCGTGCCTTCGGCCGGCAAGACCGGCAAGAAGCGCCCCGACGCGCCGCCCGAGCCGGGCATGGAACCGCAGCCGGGCAGCTAAGCCAAACGGCCATTCACAACCAAGGGTCGCCCCCGGGCGGCCCTTTCGCTTTGCCAAGCCCTGCGCTAATCCAGCGCAAAGTGGTATCAGAAATTTCAGACCAGTGAGTCGGGGGACAAATCATGGCCCGCAAGTATTTCGGCACTGACGGCATTCGTGGCCTGGCCAATGGCGACAAGCTGACGCCGGAGCTGGCGCTGCGCGTCGGCATGGCCGCCGGCACCAAGTTCGTGCGCGGTGACCATCGCAATCGCGTCGTCATCGGCAAGGATACGCGCCGCTCCGGCTACATGATCGAACAGGCCCTGACCGCCGGTTTCACCGCTGTCGGCATGGACGTCTACCTGCTCGGGCCGATGCCGACGCCAGCGGTCGCCATGTTGACCCGCTCGCTGCGCGCCGATCTCGGCGTCATGATCTCGGCCTCGCACAATCCCTATGACGACAACGGCATCAAGCTGTTCCGGCCCGACGGCTACAAGCTCAGTGACGAGCTGGAGCTGCAGATCGAAAAGCTGATCGACAGCGACATGACGCGCTTTCTGGCCAAGGGCCGCGATATCGGCCGTGCCCACCGCGACGAGGAAGCGCGCACCCGCTACATCGAATATGCCAAGCGCACCCTGCCGCGGAACATCGACCTTTCCGGCCTGCGTGTCGTGCTCGATTGCGCCAATGGCGCCGCCTACAAGGTGGCCCCGATTGCCCTGTGGGAACTGGGCGCCGAAGTCTTCACCATCGGCGCCGAACCCGATGGCTTCAACATCAACCACAAGGTGGGCTCGACGGCCCCCGAGGCGGTTGCCGCCAAGGTCAAGGAAGTGCGCGCCGACATCGGCATCGCGCTCGATGGCGATGCGGACCGCGTGATCATCGTCGATGAAAAGGGCCATGTGGTCGATGGTGACCAGTTCATGGCCGTCATCGCCGAAAGCTGGCTGGAGCGGCAGATGCTGGTGGGTGGTGGCATTGTCGCCACCGTCATGTCCAATCTCGGGCTCGAGCGGCATCTCTCCAAGCTGGGCCTGACGCTGGAGCGCACCCAGGTCGGCGACCGCTATGTGCTCGAAGCCATGCGGACCAAGGGGTTCAATGTGGGCGGCGAGCAGTCGGGCCACATCATCCTCTCCGATTTCACCACGACGGGCGACGGCCTGGTGGCGGCGCTGCAACTGCTCGCCGTGCTCAAGCAGATGGAGCGCCCGGTTTCGGAAATCTGCGCCCGGTTCGAAAAGGTGCCGCAGCTCTTGCGCAGCGTGAAATTCAAATCCGGCAAGCCGCTCGAACACAAGCAGGTCATCCAGGCCATTGCCGACGGCCAGGCCATGCTCGGCAATGGCGGGCGCCTGGTCGTGCGGGCCTCGGGGACCGAACCGGTGATCCGCGTCATGGGCGAGGCCGATGACGCCATCCTGGTCGAAACCGTGGTCGGCCAGATCGAAGCCGCCATCCGCGACGTCGCCTAGCACAGGTACAAGTATTGAAGGTCAGTTACCGGGCGCTCAAGTAAGTAACAGCTCGGTAACCACTGCATTTGACTAGCCGTTAGGGTTAAAGTTTTAGGTTAAGTACGCTTTAAGAAGTTTGCCGGATATTGGGCGCAATCGACTTGGTGTCGTGGCAACCAAAGGAACTTCGTTATGCGTAACCTAACCGCCGCAGTGCTGGTCGCAGGAGCGACCATGATCGCCGGGCAAGCCCTGGCTGCGGACCTGCCCTACTATCCGCCTGTCATCGAAATCCCCGACGTCGACTACGGCTATTCGGGCTCGTTCTACCTGCGCGGCAGCGCGGCGCTGAACCTGATGTGGGCCCATCGGGTCAATCACCCGACCGCAACGCCTTCGACTTACAACATTACCGAATTTGGCTACGGCTACTCGATCGGCGCGGGCGCCGGTTTCGAGACGGGCACGGGCCTCCGCTTCGACGCCACCTATGACTGGCTGAGCAATACCGGCATGACTGCAGCCATTGACGATGGCGGCGGCCCCCTGGTCGAAGGCAACCATAGATTGTCACTGCGCTCCAGCGTGCTGCTGGCCAACGCCTATTACGACTTCAACTTCGGGGATGGCGGCTACGGCGCTGCTGGCGGGACATTCGCCTATGTCGGTGCCGGTGCCGGTGTTGCCTTCAACGATGCCGTTGTGACCGACCCGCTGGGGGCCGAATCGCGCAGCCAGAATGCCAGCCTTGCCGCTGCCGGCATGGTGGGCGTTGGCTATGACTTCGGCCAGGTGGTCGCCGACGTGGGCTACCGCGCCCTCTATATCAACCGCATCGAGAACACCACGGCGGCCTTCCCGTTCTCGGTCGACAACAACTGGGTCCATGAAGTTCGCGGCTCGGTCCGCTATCGCTTCAACTGATCGCACGCGCGGACAGCCACGTCTGCCAGTCGCCTGGGCCGGTGTCAGAAGACACCGGCCCTTTGCTTTGCCCTCTGGACGGCATCCCGTCACCGGTGCTCAATGGGCAGACACCGGAGGAGGAACGGCGTGCATATCCTGATCATTGGCGCGGCCGGCATGGTCGGACGCAAACTGACTGCGGCGCTGGTTTCCCGAGGTGACGTCGGAGGCCAGGCCATCGCCTCGATCACCCTGACCGATGTGATCACCCCGCCGCTGCCGACCGCGTCTTTTCCCGTTTCTGCACTCGCGGCTGATCTCTCCCAGCCGGGCACGGCAGCCACGCTGGTGGCAACGCGTCCCGATCTCATCTTCCATCTGGCGGCCGTGGTCTCGGGGGAAGCGGAGGCGGATTTCGAGAAAGGCTACGCCATCAATCTCGACGGGGCGATGTTTCTCTTCGAAGCCATCAGGCAGGAGGGGCTGAAGGAACCCTATTGTCCGCGCCTGGTCTTTACCTCATCGATCGCCGTCTTCGGCAGCCCCTTCCCCCTCGCCATCCCCGACGATTTCGCCCACACGCCTCTGACCAGCTATGGCACCCAGAAGGCCATTGGCGAACTGCTGCTGGCCGATTATTCGCGCCGGGGCTTCCTCGATGGCATAGGCATCCGCCTGCCCACCATCGTCGTGCGGCCCGGCGCACCCAACAAGGCAGCCTCGGGCTTCTTTTCCGGCATCATCCGCGAACCGCTCAACGGGCAGGAGGCAGTGCTGCCGGTCGATGACGGCGTTCGCCACTGGTTTGCCTCACCACGGGCTGCAGTGGGCTTCCTGCTCCATGCCGCGGCACTCGACACTGCGCCCCTCGGCCAGCGGCGCAACCTGACCATGCCCGGCCTCAGCGCCACCATTGCGGACGAAATCGCCGCTCTGGAACGCTTCGGCGGCGCCAGGGCGGTCAAGCTGATCCGTCGCGAGCCCGACCCGGTCGTGGCCGGCATCGTCGCGGGCTGGCCGCAGAATTTCGACGCGGCCCGGGCCATTGCCCTCGGCTTCCGCGCTGAAACAAGCTTCGACGAGATCGTGCGCGCCCATATCGAGGACGAGTTGGGCGGCACGGTGCCCCATGGCTGACCTCTCCCCGATCCTAGAAGCGGTCATTGCCCGCATCTTTCCGGCTGATGCGACGCATGGGGATGGTCGAGCCTTCGGGGCGCTCACCTATGTCGAGGCGCGACTGGAGGCTTCACCCGCAGCTCGCGAGCTGATCGGGCCGGGCCTGACCACCCTTGCCGAGCGAGGCTTTGCGGGCACGGACGCCGCGCACCAGGACGCCCTGCTGGCCGGACACGAAGGCGAGGACTGGCTGGCCCTGCTGGCGGAACTGGTGGCCGAGGGCGTCTATGCCGATCCCGGCAATGGCGGCAATCCGGACGCAGCGTCCTGGGCCATGCTCGACTATCGCCACGGCCTGCCCGAGGGACCGTCTGGCCCGCCAAAGCGACCCGCGCCACCCGCGCGCGCCCATTCCGGCACGCTCGACTATGACACAATCATCGTCGGTGCGGGTGCGGGTGGAGGTGTGGCTGCTGCCGTGCTGACCGAGGCTGGACACCACGTGCTGCTGCTCGAGCGCGGCGTCGAGCGCTCTTATGCCGATAGCGGTCATCGCGACCACCTACGCAACCATCGGCTCTCGCTTTATGGGCACAATACTGGTCCGGACTTGGCGGGCAATCCGCGCCTCTTCACCGACGCAAACGGCCAGGACCATGTCGTGGCGCCGCACGAGCCGGGCTATCACAATCTGGCGGCAACCGTGGGTAGCGGCACTTTCCTTTACGGCGCTATGGCCTGGCGCTTCCATCGCGACGACTTCCGCATGGCAAGCCTTTATGGCGTGCCCGAAGGCTCATCGCTGGTCGACTGGCCGATCAGCCATGAGGACCTGGCGCCCTGGTACGACCGCGTCGAAACAGAACTGGGCATTGCCGGCGACGCAGCGCGTCACAGCCACGAAAGCGGCCGGCAACAAGGCTTTGCCATGCCCCCACTGCCCCAGGCGGTGCAGACGGCGACTTTGGCGAAGGGCGCTGCTGTACTGGGGCTTTCCACCCTTGCCCCGCCCCTTGCCATCAACAGCGTGCCGCATGACGGGCGCGGCGCCTGCATCGGCTGCGGGTCCTGCGTGGGCTTCCCCTGTCCCAGCGATGCCAAGAACGGAACGCAGAACACGTTCATAGCCCGTGCCAGGAGGACCGGACGCTGCGAGCTGGTGACCGGTGTTATGGTCACTCGGGTCGATACCGATGCCGCGGGCAAGGTGACCGGTGTCAGTTTTGTTGACCCGGAGGGCAATGCCCACGCGGCGCGCGCCAAGCATGTCGTGCTCGCCGCCGGCGCCATCGAGACGGCGCGGCTGTTGCTCAACTCAACTTCCTCGCGCGAGCCGCAGGGCCTGGGCAACAATGCCGACCAGGTCGGGCGGCACCTGCAGGGGCACGTCTATCCGCAGGCCTATGGCCTGTTCGATTATGAGGTGCACGGCTCGACCGGGCCGGGCGTCACCATCGGGACGACCCAGTATAGCCACGGCAATCCCGGCATAGTCGGCGGTGGCCTCATCGCCGACGATTTCGTCCTGCCACCCATCCTGTTCTGGAAAACCTGCCTGCCCCCCGATCTCCGGCGCTGGGGGCGGGAAGCCAAGGACTTCATGCGTGACAATTTCCATCGGGTGTTGCGCCTGACCGGGCCCATCCACGAGATTCCCAATCCCGAGTCGCGCGTGAGAATTGCACCGCAGCAGCGCGATCGCTGGGGCCTGCCGGTGGCGCATCTCTCGGGCACGATCCATCCCGAAAGCCTGCGCACGGCGCTCTACATCCAGCAACGCGCGTTCGACTGGCTCGACGCTTCCGGCGCCAGCCGGCACTGGGGGCCGACGCCGAGCCTCACCCTCTCGGCAGGCCAGCATCAATCGGGCACCTGCCGCATGGGCACGGACCCGGAACGATCGGTGACCGACACGACTGGCCGGGTCTGGGGCCATGACAATCTCTTTGTCTGCGACGGCGCAGTGCATCCCACCAATGGCGGGTTCAACCCTTTCCTCACCATTATGGCCATGAGTTACCGGACGGCCGCGGGCATCGGCAGGCCATGAAAAAACCGCGGCCCCGGAGGGCCGCGGCTGATCGAAGAGAAGCCTTGAATGATCAGGCGCCAGTGACGCGCCAGATGACATCGCCCACATCGTCTGCCATGAGCACGGCGCCATCGCTGGCCAGGGCCACGCCGACGGGGCGGCCATAGGAGTATTTCTCGTCGGGCGACAGGAAGTCGGTGAGAATCTCGCGGGGCATGCCGACCGGCTTGCCATGCTGAAATTCCACAAAGGCCAGCTTGTAGCCCGAGAGCTTTGAGCGGTTCCACGAGCCATGCTGGCCGATAGCCATGCCCGAGGGGAAGCCCGGCAGGGTAGCTTCGGGCAGCCAGCAAAGGCCGAGCGAAGCGGTGTGGCCACCAAGGGCATAGTCGGGCTGCTTGGCCGAGGCCACCTTGGCCGCATCCTGCGGCACGCGATCGTCAACCACGCGGTTCCAGTAGCAATAGGGCCAGCCGTAAAAGCCGCCATCGACAACCGAGGTCAGGTAATCGGGCGGTGTCTCGTCGCCAAGGCCGTCGCGCTCATTGACCACCGTCCAGAGATTGCCGCTCATCGGCTCCCAGGCCATGCCAACGGGATTGCGCAGGCCGCCGGCAAAGATGCGCGACTGGCCGGTCGCCAGGTCGAGTTCGTGGATGCAGGCGCGGTTTTCCTCGGCTGCCATGCCCTGGTCGCCGATATTGCTGAGCGATCCGACGGCGACGTAAAGCTTGCTGCCGTCCTTGGAGGCAATGAGGTTACGCGTCCAGTGGCCGCCCGGGATGAGGTCCATCAGCTTCTTGCCGGGGGTGGAGATGCGGGTTTCGCCGGCGACATAGGGATAGGCGAGGACGGCGTCGGAAGCGCCGACATAGAGTGTCGAGCCGATCAGCACCATGCCGAAGGGCTGGCGGACATTCTCGATATAGGCGTGTCGCTCTTCGGCTACGCCATCACCATCGGCATCGCGCAGCAGGGTCACCCGGTTGGGGCTTTTGCCCGAGGCCTTGGCGCGCTTCATCGTGGCATGCATGGCATGATCGAACAGCGTGCGCGGGCCGCCGCCTTCCTCGCCCATGGATTCGGCAACAAGGACGTCCCCATTGGGCAGGACGCAGATATTGCGCGGATGATCGAGCCCGCGAGCGAAGGCATTGACCTTGAGTCCCGCAGCGGGCGTGGGCATGTGATTGCCCTCCCAGCCCTTGGCGGTCGGCATCTTCAGGGTCGGGATCGCGCCCTGCGGCTTGGCATCGGGAATGGCCGGCGTGGTGCCATAGGCAGGCGGACGCGGACCGTCGCCCGAGTGGCGGATGGCAACGGCAGCACCGCCGATGAGGGCAACAAGGCGGGCAAAAAGGCTGGTCTGGGCCATGGGTCGTCTCGAAAAATGCGGATAAGGAAAACCGGAAGGAGCGCCACGCTAATGGCTTTGCCGCCCTGAGACCAGCCATACAAGTGAAATATCTTGCAGGTGCCGCCGCTGGCTCAGGCGACCGCAGCCTCTGCAGAACCGTTCGAAGCCGGTGCTGCTGCGCGAACGTTTCGCGTTTCGACGATGGCGCGGATGGCCTGATGCTGACTCAGATAGACCTCGCCCGACAGGTGCTTGAGGAAATCGGTGTGCTTGAGCTTGTCCATGACCGGACCCTTGACCTCGGAGAGGTGCAGGCGAATGCCATTGTCGCGCAGCCGGTGCTCGATGGCTTCGAGGCTCTCGAGTGCCGACATGTCCACGGCATTGACCGCCGAACACATCAACACCACGTCGGTCAGCCCGGGATTCTGCGCCATCTGGTCGATCAGGAGATCCTCGAGATAGCGGGCATTGGCGAAATAGAGGCTTTCGTCGATGCGGATGGAAAGCAGGCCCGGAACCGTATCCACCTTGTGCCGCTTGATATTGCGGAAATGCTCGGTGCCCGGCACCTGCCCGACAATGGCCGCATGTGGACGTGAGGAGCGATAAAGGAACACGAGGATCGAGGCACCAACCCCAAGGGCAATGCCGGTTTCGACCCCGAAGCCCAGCGTGCCGACAAGCGTCAGAGCCACGGCGACAAAGTCAGCTTTCGAATAGGACCAGGCCCGCCTGAGGATGGAAAAATCCACCAAAGTCAGCACGGCGACAACGATGGTTGCGGCCAGCGTCGCCTTGGGCAACACGGCAAGGAAGGGCGTCAGCAGCAGGGTCGCCAGCGCGATGCCGATAGCCGTGAAGGCACCCGCGGCAGGCGTTGCCGCCCCAGCGTCGAAATTGACCACCGAGCGGGCAAAGCCGCCGGTGACCGGATAGCCGCCACCAATCGCCGCAGCGATGTTGGAGGCGCCCAGACCGATCAGTTCCTGATTGGGTTCGATGCGCTCACGCCGCTTGGCCGCCAGAGTCTGGGCCACCGAAACCGATTCGACAAAGCCGACGATGGAGATAATCAGCGCCGGGACAGCCAGTGCCTGGATGGTATCCAGGTTGAAGCTGGGCAACGAGAGCATGGGCAGGCCCTGCGGCACTTCACCCACCAGCGCGACACCCTTGCCCTTGAGATCGAAGAGGGCCGACCAGGCCATGGTGAGGAAGACCACCAATACAGGACCGGCGCGCACGATGACCGTGGCCACACCCTTGGGAACGCCGAAGCGAGCGAGCCAGTTCTTGAGGTCGTAGCGGATCCAGAGCAGGAGGCCGAGCGCAACCACGCCCACGGCAAGCGTGTAGAAATTGATGGTCCCGATATGGGCCCAGATGGAGCTCAGGAGCTCAGGCATGGCATGACCCTCGGTCTTGATGCCGAGAAGCCCCCCGAGCTGGCTCGTGGCAATGATCAGCCCCGATGCCGTGATGAAGCCCGAAATGACAGGGTGGGAGAGGAAATTGGCGACAAAGCCCAAGCGGAATAGGCCCATTGCGAACAGCATGAGACCGGACAAGGCCGCCAGGAGAACGGCCGCGCTGGCGTAATCGGCCGTGCCCTCGGCGGCGATGCGCCCGACAGCCGCCGCGGTCATCAGCGAGACCACAGCCACCGGACCCACGGCAAGCGCCGAGGAGGTGCCGAAAATGGCATAGGCGACCAGCGGCAGGACCGAAGCATAAAGACCCACTTCCGGCGGCAGGCCGGCCAGCAGTGCATAGGCCAGCGATTGGGGGATCAGCATGATGGTAACGATGACCGCGGCGACGAGATCGCTGATCAAGGTCTGCCGGTTGTAGCGACGGCCCCAATCGAGAATGGGCAAATAGGATTTCAGGTTCATCGGTCTTCTTGTCTGGGGCAGTCATCGCTCCCGCCGCCACGGTGGCGGCAGGAGCATGAGGCAGGCTTAACGGCTCAGCGTGGCATGCAGGCTGCCGGCGCGGGCACCGGAGCGGCAATAGCCGAGCATGGGCTTGGGCATCTGCTTCCACGCATCGTGGAAGCGGATGATCTGGCCTTCGCCCAAGCCCCCGGAAACCGGAATATGGACGATCTGGATGCCTTCGGCTTCGGCCGCACGGGCAACATCGTCGAAACTGGGCTGGCCATATTCCTCATTGTCGGGGCGGGCACAGACGATCGACTTGAAGCCGGCTGCAGAGACGGCCTTGACCTGCTCTGGGGTGATCTGGGCAGTAACGGAGAAAGTGTCGTCGATCTTGCGGACGTTCATGGTGTTTGACCTGGACTTGAGAAATGAAAACATGGGTTGTTCCTTTGGAACTCCTCCCGCCACGGGGCAGCGACGGGAGGAGAATGCGGGCATGCTGACGAAACGTCAGAGCCCGTTGACCGGGACCTTGAGATAGGTCTTTCCGTCCTTGTCCTTTGGGGGCAGGCGGCCGGCGCGCATATTGACCTGCAGGGACGGGATGATGAGCTTGGGCATGGCGAGCGTGGCGTCGCGTGCCTCGCGCATCTTGACGAAAGTGTCCTCGTCGGTTCCGTGACCCACATGGATATTGTGGTCGATCTCGTCGCCCACCGTTGTCTCCCACTGGATGTCGCGGCCATTGGGACCATAGTCGTGGCACATGAAGAGGCGCGTTTGCCGCGGCAGGGACAGCACGCGCTGGATCGAGCGGTAGAGGGTGCGGGCGTCGCCGCCGGGGAAGTCGGCGCGAGCCGAGCCGCCATCGGGCATGAAGAGCGTATCGCCGACAAAGGCGGCATCGCCCACGACATGGGTCATGCAGGCCGGGGTATGGCCCGGCGTATGCAGGACATGCACGGTGAGCCCGCCGATCTGGTAACTGTCGCCATCCTTGAACAGGCGGTCGAACTGGCTGCCATCGCGCTGGAACTCGGTGCCTTCGTTGAAGACCTTGCCGAAGGTCTCCTGCACCACGGTGATGTTCTCGCCGATGCCGAGCTTGCCCCCCAGCTTGCCCTGGATATAGGGCGCGGCCGAGAGGTGGTCGGCGTGGACGTGGGTCTCAATCAGCCATTCGAGCTTGAGGTTGTTCTTCTCGATGAAGGCGATGATCTCGTCGGCGCCATCATAGGTGATGCGGCCGGCGGCATAGTCGATGTCCATCACCGAGTCGATGACGGCACAGGACTGCGAGCTCGGATCCTTGACCACATAGGAAATGGTGTTGGTGGGCGCGTCAAAGAACGCGGTGACTTCGGGCTTGGCCGAAAGATCGGGGGTGAAGGGCAGAGTGGCCATGATATGGTCCTTT
>CAMLKN010000069.1 GCA_946480655.1 uncultured Devosia sp.
GATGGCGCCGTCCGCATCGACCTGCTGCGGCTTGCCGCCGCCCAGGGTCAAGGCCCAAAGCTTGTCCGGCAGCGCGACGAGCCGGATATCGGCCTTGAGCGCAGCGAGGGGGACCTGCCCAGAACTGTCGATCACCACACTGACCTTGGGGCCGAGGCGATCTGCCCAGGCCGCGGCGCCGTCGCGAATGGCGGCGGCGATCGGACGTGGGTCGGCCAGTTCCTGCGGGTCGAGGCCCGCCAGCGGCGACATGTCGACGACAAGGCCGGTTTCGATGGGCAAGATGGCGGTGACGGCGTCGGCGAAGGGAGCGGCGCTGGTTGCTCTAAGGCCCCGCACTTGCAGATTGCCGCGCGCGGTGATTTCGACGAGGCCATTGCCATGCTCGGCGGCGAGACGGGCAAGTTCGGCAATTTGGCCAGGGGTGAGGCTGGCCCCGACCACGCGGATGCGTGCGAGCAGGCCGTCACCAGTGGGCATTGGCGTGCGCAGGGTCGGGCAGGCGCCGCGCCGGGCGCCGGCCGTTCCGAGCAAACTGGCTACCGGCTGATTCACGTTCTACCTGCTTCGATCCGTCCGGACGGTTCTAGCAGGCGCGGCGCGCATGCACTACAGCAACGCTGCGCGTCACCTGGCTTCCGATTGGGCGATGAATTCCAGCACCATCGCCGCCGTCCAGGTGAACCGTCCGCCACCACAAGGCTCCGCGGTGATCGGGTCATAATATTCCGCGAAGCCGGACGTGGTGATGAGTTCGAGACTGGAGCGGGTGATGTGGTCGGCCACCTGGCTTTCGCCGATCGCGGCAAGGCCGTCGGCAATCATGTAATTGGTGACCAGCCAGACCGGACCCCGCCAGTAGCGTTTCGGCTCGAAACGGGGGTCGGCAGGGTCCTGGGACGGAATGATGAAAGGCACGCGCTCCGACCAGCGTTCCACCGTTCGTGCAATGGCGGCGGCGCGCTCGCGGGGGATGGCGGCGAAAGCGGGCAGGAGACCGCCCAGCGAAGCGCTGTCGACCAGCTGACCGGTCGTGCGGTCCTTGCACAGATACTGCCCGTGCCGGTCGCTCCAGAGGCTTTCGAGGGCGGCAATACCCTTTTCCGCGCGGGCGCGGTTGTCGGCTGCGATCCGGTGTTCGCCAAGGCGTTCGGCAAGATCGGCCAGATCCGCCGCGGCCCGAACCAGGATGGCGTTGAAGCCGGGATCGATCACCTGGAAGGGTGAAGCATCGTGCAGCCTGGTATTGTCCCAGCCCAGCGAGCGGAATTTCTCGACCAGCCAGAGATAGCGGTCGTATTGCGCCTTGGTCGGGCGGTGCGCGGGATCGGCATGCTGGGTGTCGCGGCGCGTATAGGGCGCGATGCCTTCGGTGGGGACCCGCTCGAAGGCCTCGTCCCAGTCGACCGAATTGTCACGGCCCGCTTCCCAGGGATGGAGAATGGCGACCAGCCCCTCGGCCTGGGGATCGCGGTAGCGGTAGAACCAGTCATGCCACTTGTCGATCCTGGGCAGGAGCGCCCGCGCCTTCTCCTCGGCGAGGACACGATTGCGCGCGTGATCAAACAGGCGCCTCACGGCAAAGCCCGCCACCGGGGGCTGGGTGATGCCCGACGTCGCGGTGGGCCGGTTGGTGCCCCATACATCGGGGCCGGGAAAATAGCCGTCCGAATAGACGTGGAAGACGATGTGGGGGACCATGCCATCAGGCCACTGATGGGCAAACAGCGTCTCGATCTCGGTCCAGGCCCGGGCCTCGTCGAAATGCGCCTGGCCCAGGGCAGTGAGGCACGAATCCCAGTTCCACTGGAATGGGTAGAGGCCCTTGGTTGGCACTGTATAACTGCCCAGATCGTTTTCCTGGAGGACCTCGATGGCGAGGTGGCGGAGCGCTGCGGTGTCGGTGGTCATGGCGGGAGCTTTCTGAACGGCAGTCCGGCGTCAGACGGCCAGGGTGGTCTCAGGGTCGAACCAGCGGATGCGGTCAGGCTTGGGTGCCAGATGCAAGGCATCGCCCGGCGCAATCCGCACATCGCTGTCGAGCACGGCGCGGAACAGCTTGCCGTCCACCTCAGCGGTGACCAGCGTATGCGCACCGAGGGGCTCGATGACCCGAGCCGTGGCGGCAAAGCCTTCGGGCGCGATCTCGACATCCTCGGGGCGGATGGCGAATTCGAGGTTGTCGCCGGAGGCGGGCCCCGGAAGGTCCAGGCCCGCCACATGGAATTGGCCATTGGTCCCGCGTTTGGCCGGGAGGAAGTTCATGGGGGGATTGCCAATGAAACTGCCCACGAAGCGCGCGGCGGGATTGCGATAGACCTCCACGGGACTGGCCGCTTGAACGATCCGGCCGCCATTCATCACCGATATCCGGTCGGCAAGGCTCATGGCCTCGACCTGGTCATGGGTGACGTAGATGGTGGTGGTCTTGCTGCCGGCCAGCACGCCCTTGAGCTCGGCACGCATCTCGAGGCGCAGCAAGGCGTCCAGGTTGGAGAGGGGTTCATCCATCAGGATCACATCCGGCTCCATGGCCAGTGCCCGCGCCACCGCCACACGCTGGCGCTGGCCGCCCGAGAGCTGCCCGGAATAGCGCTTGAGCAATTGCTCGATATGCATGAGCTCGGCGGTGCGATTGACGCGCTCGTCGATCTCGGCCTGCGGCAGCTTCTTCATCCGGAGACCGAAGGCGATATTCTCGAAGACCGTCAAATGCGGGAAGACGGCGTAGTTCTGGAATACCATGGCGATGCCGCGCTCCCGCGGGGGCAGGTGGTCGACGCGCTTGCCGCCGATCCACACTTCACCCTCGCTGGGCGTTTCGAGCCCGGCAATGATCCGCAGAAGCGTGGTCTTGCCGCATCCCGAAGCGCCCAGCAGCACCATGAACTCCTGGTCGGCGATGGTGAGGTCGATCGAATGCAGCGCGGTGAATGTCCCGAAGCGCTTGGCAACGTTCTTGATGACGATTTCGGCCATGACAGCCTCCCTACCGGTTGGCGATGCCCCACATCGCAAACAGGTATTTGCGAACGGCAAAGATGAAGACGAGTGCGGGTACGACGAGCGCAGCGCCGCCGGCGAACTTGAGGTGAAGCGGCGAGACGTTGAGGTTCTGGATGAGGAACGCCGGCAAGGTCCGGTTCTCTATGGTCAGCACCGCCGCGGCAAAGACCTCGTTCCAGGAAATGGTGAAGGCAAACACCGCCGACGCCGCTATGCCGGGGAGAACCAGCGGCAGCACCACCTTGCGGAAGGCCTGCCAGCGATTGCAGCCCAGCGTCCAGGCCGCTTCTTCCAGTTCGAGCGGAATGCCCGAGAACAGGGAGAAGGTGATGAGAACGGCGAAGGGTATGGCCAGCACGGTATGGACGAGCGCGAGGCCGAACGCCGTATCGTCCAGCCCGGTGCGGATGAACATGACGGCCAGAGGCAGGGCCAGGAGCGGCAGCGGGAAGGCGCGCGTCATCACCACCAGCATGCGGAACACTTCCTTGCCAGGGAAGTCGAAGCGCGACAACGCATAGCCCGCGGGCGCGCCGATGCCTATGGAGAGCACCATGGTCAGCACCGCCACGAGAACCGAATTCCACAATGCCCGCCCGACGCCGGCAAAGCCGGCAAAGAACTGCAGCGAGCCGAAGTCGAAACCGGGCAGGCCCGTCTTGGGAAAAGCGCTCACCTGCTCTGGCGAGGACAGCGCATTGACCATCAGCAGGTAGATGGGCAGCAAGACCCATGCGCAGATCAGGACGATGGAAGCCCAGAACAGAAACCGCGCGGCAGAGCGGGTCGATTGCACAGGGCTGGGAGTGTCGGTTGCAGCGCTCATATCGTGGCCCCCTTGGGAACACGCAGCACGCGCAGGAAGAACAGGGTGGCGGCAATGGATATGGCCAGGATGACCAGCGCATAGGCGGCCGCCACGTTGCGATCCTGCAGCGTGAACTGCCAGTTGTAGGTTTCGCCCATCAGCACCGGCAGGGTCGTGCCGCCCAGGGCCGTCACCACGGCGAATACCTCGAAGGCAGCCAGCGTGCGCAGGATCAGAGCCGATTGCAGGCTTGGGCGCAGCATGGGGATGGTGATCTTCCAGAAGCGCTGCCAGGCTCCGGCGCCGAAGACTTCACCGGCCTCGTAATATTCCTTGGGGATCAGCCCCATGCCGGACACGAGGATGACCATCATTATGGCGGTCGCGCGCCAGATTTCCGCCAGCACCACGGCGAGGAAGATGATCCAGATATTCTGGTAGCCCAGAAACAGGACCGGCCGGTCGATCACGCCGAGTCCGGCCAGCATGGAATTGAGAAAGCCCGACTGCTCGAAGATCGCGAGCCAGACAATGCCCGCTGCCAGGTCGGACAGGCCGAGCGGGATGGAGAAGATGTAGAGGATGGCATTGCGGCCGGTCTTGAGCTTGGTGACGATGCTGGCCATGGACAGCGCCATGGCAAGCTGGATCGGCACCACGACGGCCGCCAGCAGGAGGGTCCAGCCCAGCGCCGAGCTGAACTTCCAGTGCGTGGCCATGGTTGTGAGCGGCTGCAGGGAAAAACTGCCGTCCCGCGTGACCGCGAGAATCGCGATCTGGATGAACGGATAGACGAAGAAGACCAGCAGGAACAAGGTCGCCGGCAATAGCAGCAGATAGGGCAGGGCTTTGGCTTGCATGGCTGGCTCCGGGCTGAGGCAGCCACCCGGCGCCCTGGAGCGTCGGGTGGCTTTGGCGGGAGGAGAGGGTCAGTCCACCGGGCAGGGGCCTTCGGAGGCGGCGTCAGGCAGCCAGCAGGGCGCGTTGGCCTGTTCCATCAGGCTGCGCAACGTGCCCGCCTGTTCGGCCAGAACATCGGGGATCGGCTGGTTCCCGAGGACGATGCGCTCAAACGCGTCGATATAGACCTGGTTGAACTGCCCGCCGAGATCGCCCAGACCCACCGGCAGAAGCGCCGGCAGTGCATCTTCCGAAGTGGTCATGGCCGTGATTGCCGGGCCGAGGGCGCGGGCGGATGCGGGCAGGTCCTCGGGCAGGGGCGCGTCGGTGACCGGGTAGAAGCTGGTGGCCAGGAGCGTCGCAACCTGGGTTTCAGGTTGCATCATGTATTTCACCAGTGCCTTGGAGGCTTCCATGTCCGGGGCGCTCGACGGTACGGCCACACCGGCCAGAACCGGCATGAAGCCGCGTCCCATGGGGCCCGAGGGGGCAGGGAAGGCGACGAAGTCGTCGGGGCGCTGGTTGAAGGCATCGGCCAGCCGGGCAATGTGGTCGAACGCAACCCAGACGTCACCCGCCAGCAGGGGCTCCTGCATGAAGCCGTAATTGGTCGAGGCCGGATTGGTGTACTGCCAAAGCTCCTTGAACATGGTCCAGCCCGCTTCCGCCTCGGCGGACGCGAACTTGGTCACGGTCGAGCCGGCATAGGAAGGCAGCAGGAAGCCCTGGAAGAACCTGTGCTTGAGGCCCTGGGGGCCGGCGGGAAAGCCGAATTTGGGCGAGCCGGTCTCTTCGGCCAGTGTCTTGGCCCAGGCCACCAGTTCATCATAGGTCAGTGCATTGATGTCGGCCCCTTCGGGCAGGTATTCGAGCGCCTGCTTGTTGGCGGCCATGACGTAGTTGGCCTGCATCCACGGCAGGTATTTCTGCTCTTCGGTGCCGAGCTTGCCCAGTTCCATGAAGGCGTCGCTGACCGTGATGCCGGACAGGTCGACATCGGACAGGTCGACAAGGTTGTCGGCATAGGAAGACAGGTCACCATGGAGCGCCCCGATCACGCCGATCTGGCCCGAGCCGGCTTCCACTTCCGCCGAGAGGCGGGTGAGGAAGGGACCTGGGTCCGATGCCTGGAAATCCACGCCGCCCTCGAAGCCGGCCAGAACCTGCTCGCGCATGCGCTGGGTTTCCTCGACGGGTGCTGCCTGTGTCGACCAGAACAACACCTGTGCCTGTGCCGGTGCTGCCAGGACAAGCGCCAATGCGGCGCCGCCGAGCAGTTGCAGAGTTTTCTTCATGATAGTCCTCCCTGGGTTGGTAGTCTTTTGGTCAGAGTCTCCCTGGCACGGGGCCGTGGCTGCCACGCGCGACCAGGCGGGGACGCACCAGTACCTGGCTGGTGTCCTGCTGGCCTTCGATGGCGGCGATGAGCATTTCGGCAATGGTGTGCGCTGAGGCGCGGATATCGGCGTCGAATGTGGTAAGGCCGGGCGGCGCATAGGCCGACGCGGCGATGTTGTCGAACCCCACGACCGACAGGTCCTTGGGGACTGACAGCCCAAGGCGCGTCGCCTCTTCCATGACGGTCAGCGCCAGCTCGTCAAAGATGCCGATGACAGCCGTGGGCCGCGCCTCGCCGGTCAGCAGGCCAAAGACGGCCTTGGCCATGGCTGCCTTGTCGAAGCGCGGCGCCGAGACGATTTCCAGCGTCACCTCCGGATCGCCCTGCCTGGCGATGGCCTCGCGCAGGCCGCGTTCGCGCAGCCGCCGGAAGGTCATGCGATCGGTAATGCTGACCAGTCCGAAATGGCGGTGCCCGAGGCCGTATAGCAGGTCGAAGGCTTGGCCGAAGGCGGTGACGTGGTCGCTGTCGAGCCAGTTGTAGGCGGGTTGATCGCCCATCAGCCGCCCATGGGTGACGAAGGGAATGCGTCGCTCGATGAGATAGCGGACGCGTTCATCATCCTCGCCGATTCTGGGCAGCACGACGCCATCCGCGCGGCCGGACTCGACCACATGGCGCAGCACGTCGAGCTCGGTATGCCCCGCTTGGGCGGTGGCGATGAACAGGTCCATGCCATGCTGCACCAGGCCCTCGCCCAGCCCGGTGACGAACTCGCCCACATAGGAATCGATGAAATTGGGTCCACGGATGGGCAGCACGAGCCCGGCGAAGCCGCTGCGCCCCGATACCAATTGGCGGCCCGCGACATTGGGCACGTAGCCCAGGCGGCTGGCCGCTTCTGCCACCCGCTGGCGGGTCTTCAGCGCAATCGTTGGGCTATCCGCCAGGGCGCGGGACACGGTCGTGATCGACACGTCCAGGTGTTCAGCCAACTCCTTCAGCGTAACGCCACGCGCTGCCAACCTGCCTTGCCTCCCATTACGAACGTTTGCAATTTGTATTGGTGAATTTTGCAAACGTTTGCGAAGCGTATTGCGCAATTGCGGGCGGAGTCAAGTCGCGTTGTCTTGATCGCGTCCGGGCGCCGATCGCAGAGGGACAGGATCGTTCCGATAGTCAGTCTGGGGGGGCGTTGATGGCGCGGCCGGTCCGCTATTCGGGCTTGCGCAGGAGATAGGTATCCATGATCCAGCCATGGCGCTGGCGGGCCACGGTGCGCAGGGTGACGATCCGGTTGGCTACGTCGCCCAGCCGCCCGGCGACCAGGATCTGGTTGGGCGTGCCCAGATAGGCGCCCCAGAAGATTTCCAGATTCGGATCGGCCTCGAGGAAGGCCTGGCGTCCGTCGAGCATGACGACCGTGTCGGTCTCCACCGGGCCTAGCCTGCGGCCGGTGGTGATGAGCACGGGTTCGCCGATGCGGTTAAGGGCGATGCCATGGGCCGCCGTCAGGGCCTGGATGGCCGTGATGCCCGGGATGACCTCGACCTTGATGGGCTGATCGACCCGTTCGAGGATGCGCAGGGTCGAATCGTAGAGTCCCGGATCGCCCCAGACAAGGAAGGCGCCGGACCCACTGTCCGGGATATCGGCGATCAACAGGCCGAATATGCCGGCCAGGGCGGCATGCCAGTCGGCGACGCCCTGCCCATAGTCGGGGTTGCCGGCGTCGCGGCTGGGCACGGAATAGCCGATCATCCTGGGTTCTGCCCGGCGCACGAAGCGGGTGATGATGTCGAGCCGCACATCGGCCAGGTCCGCCTTGTCGGCGCCCTTGTCCGGCACGAACAGCACATCCGCGCGGTTGATGGCCTCGATGCCGGCAATGGTCATGTGCTCGGGGCTGCCCGTTCCGATGCCAACGACAAAAATGGTCTTCATGGGTGTCTCCCCGGGCAGTGATCCGGTCGCAATGACAGAGGGTGCCACGCGATGCAAGGGCGGCTATTCGGCGTCGTCCTTGACGGCCTCCATCGAGACATGCGTGGAGGTATGCGCGACATGCGGCAGCGCCGATATCTTTTCGCCCAGCACTTCGCGATAGGCAATGATGTCCTTGGTGCGCACCTTGAGCAGGTAGTCGAAACTGGAGGCGATCATATGCGCCTGCTCCACCTCGGGCAGGGCCCGGACCGCCTTGTTGAAGGCTTCCAGCGCGGCCTTGCGCGTATCGCTGAGGCGCACCTCGACGAAAGCGACATGCGGCAGGCCCAGGCGCGTCGGATTGACGATGGCGCGATAGCCCAGGATGTAGCCTTCCTGTTCGAGCCGTCGAATTCGCGCCTGGCAGGGGGTCTTGGAAAGGTTCACGCGCCGGCTCAATTCGGCGACGCTGATGCGTCCATCACGGGCCAGTTCATCGAGGATGCGGCGGTCAATCTGGTCCAACGGGCTGCCAGCCTGCTCTGTCATGGGCGAAAGTCCTCCACCGGGGTGACCGATTATATCGTTCGTCACATGATTTCCGCCAGATCAGGCGAACAGACTATGCATGTTCTGTCAGACTGGCTGTACGAACACCTTTTCGAGCCAGCCATGACCGCGATCGCCGACATCCGACACACCCTGCGCAGCCGACTTCACGCCGATGAGGCAGACCTGGTGCGCCAGCTCATTGCCGGGACAGGGCTGGACGAAGCGGCGCGACAGGCCATTTCGGGGAGTGCCGTAACCCTCGTCGAAGCCGTCCGCAGCGGCACGCGACTGGGGCTGATGGAGAGCTTCCTCGCCGAATACGGGCTCGACAGCGAGGAAGGGCTGGCGCTGATGTCGCTGGCCGAGGCGCTGCTGCGGGTGCCCGACAGCGAAACGGTCGACGCCCTGATCCACGACAAGGTGGGCGGCGCCGATTGGTCCCGCCATTTCGGCGGCTCACCCAGCCCGCTGGTCAATTTCTCCTCCTGGGCTCTCAACCTGACGGCCGACGTGCTCGGGGACCCGGAGGTTGGGCCCAGGACGGCGCTGCATCGGGCCGTGGCGCGGCTGGGCGAGCCGGTGATCCGCACGGCCGTGGGCCACGCCATGCGGCTGATGGGCAGCCAGTTTGTCTTCGGGCGGACCATTGAAGAAGCCATCGCCAATGCGAGACGGCCCGAGGCCCTGGGCTATCGCTACTCCTACGACATGCTGGGCGAGGCCGCGCGCACCGCCGAAGACGCCAGCCGCTATTTCGACGCCTATCGCAATGCCATCGAGGCGCTTGCGCCCCATTGCGTCCATGGCTCGGTGCGGGACAATCCCGGCATTTCCGTCAAGCTCAGCGCCCTGCATCCGCGCTATGAAGTGGCCCAGCGCGACCGGGTGATGATCGAACTCGTCGAGGTCACGCGCGCGCTGGCGCTGGTGGCGGCCAGGGCCAATATGGGTTTCAACATCGATGCCGAGGAGGCCGACCGGCTGGACCTGTCGCTCGACGTGATCGAGGCGGTGCTGGCGACACCGGAACTCGCGGGGTGGGACGGCTTCGGCGTCGTGGTGCAGGCCTATGGCAAGCGCGTCCTGCCGCTGATCGACTGGCTGGAGGAGACGGCCGCGCGGCTCGACCGCAAGATCATGGTGCGGCTGGTCAAGGGCGCCTATTGGGACGCCGAAATCAAGCGCGCACAGGTGCTCGGCCTGCCCGGCTACCCGGTCTTCACCCGCAAGGCGGCGACCGATGTGAGCTATATCGCGGCGGCGCGGAAACTGTTCGGCTCGGCCCATATCTATCCGCAATTTGCCACGCATAATGCCCACACGGCCGCGGCAGTGCTGCATCTGGCGCGGGAGGCCGACCGGCCCAGCCACACCTACGAATTGCAGCGCCTGCACGGCATGGGCGAGCAATTGCACGAGGTGCTTCGCAAGAACCATGGCACGACGACGCGCATCTATGCGCCCGTGGGCGCGCACAAGGACCTGCTGGCCTATCTGGTGCGGCGGTTGCTCGAGAACGGCGCCAACGGCTCCTTTGTCTATCAGATTGCCGACAAGGACATACCAGCCGCCACGGTCGCCGAAGACCCGATCGCAAAGCTGCTGGCGCTAGGGGATGCGGTGGCCAATCCCGCCATTCCCCAACCCTCGGGCATATTTGGGGCGCGCCGCAATTCACGGGGGCTCGATCTCACCGACCCGTTGGCCTTTGGAGCGATGGAAGGCGCGCGCGAAGCATTTGCCGACCATCGCTGGCACGCAGAAGGCCTCGGGCTTATGGGCGGGGCAGGGGGGCAGGTGACGTCAGTCATCAATCCGGCCAACCATGGCGACGTCGTGGGCTCGGTGACCGAGGCCAGTGCCGAGCAGGTCGAACAGGCAGTGTCGGCAGCCGGGGCCAG
>CAMLKN010000070.1 GCA_946480655.1 uncultured Devosia sp.
GGGTGCTCTACAAGGGCCCTTACCTCAATTATGGCCAGATCGTCATTCTCAATACGGGCAGCGGCTACACCGCGCTCCTGGCCGGTCTTGAGACGGTTTCGGCCGATATCGGCCAGTTCGTGCAGATGGGCGAGCCCGTCGGAACCATGGGATCACGCACAATTGGACGAACCGTGAGCACCAGCGCTGGAAACGATCAGCCGACGCTTTATATTGAACTGAGACAGAACAACGAGCCCTTCGACCCGGCCGGGTGGTGGGCCAATAATGAACAGACGGGATAAATCATCCATGCGCCTGCCCACTCTTCGCCTTGCCGCCCTTGCTGCGGCAGTGCTGGTGCCCGCCACCGTGCTGATCGCCCAGGATCAGGCGCCGGTCGATCCCGCACCGGCCGATCCGGCCCCGGTCGAAGAGCAGATCGAACCCAATCCCAGCGGCGAAGAGGCCGAGCCCACGGCCGCCGAACGCGCTGCGGCCGAGGCCCGCGACCCGCTCGAAATCTATGCCGACCTGAACCTCTTCGGCGAGATCTTTGATCGCATCCGCGCCGAATATGTCGATCCGCCGGATGAGCAGGAGCTGATCCGCGCCGCCATCCAGGGCATGCTGACTTCGCTCGACCCGCATTCAGGCTACCTGCCGCCGGTCGAATATGCCGACATGCGCGAGGATACGTCCGGCCAGTTCGGCGGCCTGGGCGTCGAGATCATCATGGAGGAGGACCTGATCAAGGTCGTCTCCCCGATCGACGACACCCCCGCCGCAAAGGCAGGCATCCTTGCCAATGACCTCATCTTCGAGATCGACGGCCAGCCCGTGCAGGGCATGACCCAGGACGAGGCCGTCGAGAAGATGCGCGGACCGGTGGGCACCGAGGTCACCATTTCCGTGCTGCGCGAAGGCGTGGCCGACCCGATCGAATTCACCCTGACCCGCGGCATCATCTCCATGCGCGCGGTGCGCTGGACCATGGAAGGCGGCGCCGAAGAAGGCGAAGGCGACATTGCCGTGCTGCGCCTCGCCCGCTTCTCCGAACAGGCCTTCGTGGGTATCGAGCGGGCCATCGAAGACATTTACGAGCAGCGCGAGGGCGTGGCGCCCAAGGGCATCATCCTCGACCTCAGGAACAACCCGGGTGGCCTGGTCGACCAGTCGGTCTATGTCGCCGATGCCTTCCTCAATCGCGGCGCGGTCGTCCTGACCCGTGGCCGCAGTGAAAGCGAAAGCGCCCGCTATGATGCGGTGCCCGATCCGCTTGACGCCAAGCTGGCCGATGTGCCGCTGGTCGTGCTGATCAATGGCGGCTCGGCTTCGGCTTCCGAAATCGTGGCCGGCGCCCTGCAGGACCACAAGCGGGCCACCCTGGTGGGCACGCGGTCCTTCGGCAAGGGCTCGGTGCAGTCGATCATTTCGCTGGGCCCGGACGGCGCCATGCGCCTGACGACGGCGCGCTACTACACGCCCAACAACCGCTCCATCCAGGCCCTCGGCATTACCCCGGATATCGAGATCCGCCAGGTGGTGCCCGAGGAATTCCAGGGCCGCGACGAGATCATCGGCGAAGCCGGGCTGGAAGGACACATCACGGTCGAGGGCCAGGAAGAAAGCACGGTCGGGTCGTCGGTCTATGTGCCGGCCGAGCGGGCGGAAGATACCCAGCTCCAATATGCCATTCGCCTGATCAAGGGCGAGGAGACCAACGAGGCCTATCCGCCGCAGGCCGAATAAGCAGCGCGGGCCGTGCTACACTCCGGCACGGCCCGCTTGATTCGGGTCATGAGCCGCGTGAAAGCAACCCGGACGGGGATGAGCGTATCGCCCAATGGCCAATGATCTGTCCACGCCACTGACCGGTCGCCGAAGCCGCAAGCAGGCGCGTTCGGGGCGGTTTCACTTTCCCCTCGCGCGGCTGCTTTTCGCGCTCATCTTCCTGATCATTGGCGGCGTAGCCCTGCGGCTGATCCTGGTCGACGATCCCAATGGCGGCCGGCCGAGCCAGGACGTCGCCATCACCTCCACCCGTGACGGCAACAGCGTGGCCAACTCGGCGGCATCCCATCCCGCCACCATTACCGCCGATCCCGAGCAATATCCGGCGGGCAGCTCGATCGTAGCCGTCCCGGCACCGGCACCGGCCGAGCCGGGCCAGATCCCGGACCGTTTCGGGGCCCTGCCCGATCTCAGCGAAGAAACCTCCGCGGGCGCCATTCCGCGCATTTCGGGCACCGGCCTCAGACCCTTCGACGCCTATCGCCGCCCGGCCGAAGCGGCGCTTGCCAGTGGCGGACCGATGATCGCCGTGGTCGTCACCGGACTGGGGATCAACGAACAGGGTTCGCTCGACGCCATCGACCAACTGCCCGACGACGTTACTCTGGCCTTCGCCCCCTATGGCCGCTCGCTGCAGAACACCGTGGCTGCCGCCCGGGCGGCCGGGCACGAGGTGATGCTCGAAGTGCCGCTCGAGCCGTTCGACTATCCCCAGAACGATCCCGGCCCGCACACGATCCTGACCGGCGAGGCTCCGCGCGACAATCTCGAAAAGCTGTTCTGGCTGATGGCCCGTTTCGGCGGCTATTTCGGGGTGATCAACAATATGGGCGCGCGCCTGACTGCCTCGGCGCAGGATTTCGGACCGGTGATGGAGGAATTCGGGGCGCGGGGCATCGGCTATCTCGACGACGGTTCATCCAACCGGTCCGTCGCGGCCCAGTTGGCTTCGGCCAATCGCGTCCCCTTCGCCCGCGCCGGCAGCATGATCGATGCCAACCCGGCGCGTGCATCCATTCTCTCAGCGCTTGCCAGCCTTGAAAGCCAGGCCATGGAACAGGGCAGTGCCATTGGTATTGTGAGCGCCCTGCCCATATCGGTGCAGGCCGTGTCCGACTGGGCGCAGGAACTGGATGCCAAGGGCATCGCCCTGGTGCCCGTTAGCGCCCTGATGAAGTAGAGATCTGCAATGACCACCAGCCGACCCGACCGGGAAGCCCTGCCCTATCGCGATTGCGTCGGCGTCGCCGTCTTCAATGCCCATGGCAATGTATTCCTGGGGCACCGCAAGCCCGAGGGCGACCCGGACCAGTCGGCCCAGCAGGGCTTTGCCTGGCAGATGCCGCAGGGCGGCGTCGACAAGGGCGAGGACCCGCTGCGCGCAGCCCTGCGCGAGCTCTACGAGGAAACCAACATCACCTCGGTGAGCCTGCTCGCCGAGGCACCCGAATGGATCTATTACGACCTGCCCGACGAACTGGTCGGCCTTGCATGGAAGGGCAAGTATCGTGGGCAGCGCCAGCGCTGGTTTGCCTTCGCCTTCACCGGCCCCGACAGCGAGATCGACGTCACCCATCCCGGCGGCGGCAAGTTCAAGCCTGAATTCTCGACCTGGCGCTGGGAGAAGCTGACCAAGGCGCCATCGCTGATCGTGCCGTTCAAGCGGCCGGCCTATGAACAGGTGGTCGACGCCTTCCGGGATATTCCGCAGCGCTTCACCCATGTCTAGAGCGCTTTCAGCAAAAGTGGACACCACTTTTGCGGTTCGAAAGCGTGACAGATCAAACAAGTAGAGCTCTCGTTCTGATTCCATCAGAACGAGAAATACTCGAGAGCATCGGACTGAACCGGTCCGGTGCGTCACCAAAGAGCGAAAACATTATGAAGACCATCGGCCTCATTGGCGGGATGAGCTGGGAATCGAGCGCCCACTACTACGCCGCCATCAACCGCGAAACGGCGGCGCGGCTGGGCGGGCTGCATTCGGCACCGCTGATCCTCTATTCGGTGGACTTCGCGCCGATCGCCGCCATGCAGGCCGCGGGCCAATGGGACGAGGCCGGCCGCCAGCTCAATGCGATAGCGCACGCGCTTGAAGACGCCGGAGCCGGCGTGCTTGGCCTTGCCACCAATACCATGCATGTCGTGGCCGATGCGGTGCGGAACGGGATAGACATTCCCTTCATTCACATTGCCGACCCGACGGCTGAGGCCTTGCTGGCAGACGGGTTCGACACGGTGGGGCTGCTCGGGACACGCTTCACCATGGAAATGGATTTCTACACGGACGGGCTGCGGAACCGCGGCCTCACCCCGCTGGTTCCCGACGTGGACCGTACCAATCTCAACGGCATCATCTATGAGGAGCTGTGCAAGGGTATCGTCCGGGACGAGTCGCGAAGAGTTTACCAGGACGCCATTGCCCGCCTCGCCGCGCGCGGCGCCCAGGCGGTGATCCTGGGCTGCACCGAGATCTGCATGCTGATCGACGACAGCTCGAGCCCCTTGCCGACCTACGATACGACCGCGCTGCACGCCAGGGCGCTGGTCAGCGCCGCCTTGGCCGGGTAGAGCGGCACGCTCCCCCCGTCAGGCGGCCCGACGACCGCGGCCTGCCGCTTCGGCTTCGGCCTCCGCCAGGGTGAAGACGTCGACGATCATGTCGAGCGCGTGGGTCTGACCCTCGGTCTGCTCGATGACGGCATTGGTCTGTTCCACCAGCGAGGCATTGTGCTGGGTCATCTGGTCGAGCGTACGCACGGCCGTGTTGACCTCCTCGATCGAGGCCGCCTGCTCGCGGCTGGCGCGGGCGATGGAGCGGACCAGTTCGCTGTTCTCGCTGACGGCATCGAGCATGGCCTTGAGCTTGTCGCTGGCCTCGCTCACGAGGCGCGAGCCACCCTTGACCTCTTCGGCGCTCTGTTCGACCAGGGCCTTGACGTCGGCCGAGGCGCTGGCAGCGCTCTGGGCCAGGCGACGCACCTCGACGGCCACCACGGCAAAGCCCTTGCCGGCATCTCCCGCCCGGGCCGCCTCGACCGAGGCGTTGAGGGCGAGGAGATTGGTCTGGAAAGCGATGTCGTCGATCAGGCCGATGATGTTGGAAATCTTGGCCGAGGAGGCGGTGATCCGCTCCATGGCCCCGGTCGCCTGGCCCATGACGGCGCCGCTGTCCGCAGCCGCCTTCGACACCATCTCGGCCTTGCCGGCAGCGTCTTCGGCCATGCCGGCATTGCTGGCCACAGTGGCCGCCAGCTCTTCCATGGCGGCCGAGGTTTCCTCGATGGTTGCCGCCTGGCGCGTGGTGCGCTCGCTGAGATCATTGGCGCCGCTCAGCAGCTCGCCGCTGGCCGTCCGCAGCGAGCGGGTTGTCACGCGCAACTGGCCCACCACATCGGCGAAGCGCTCCACCGTGCCGTTGAGGGCGATGCGCAGATCCTCGAATTCGGGCGGGAAAGGCGATGTGATGGTGCTGGTGAGATCGCCCTCGGCAAGCTGCTTGAGACCCGCGCCGATGGCCGCAACGGAGGTCTTGCGGGCGGTGACGTCGGTGGCGAACTGCACCACCTTGTAGGGATTGCCATCGGCGTCGAAGATCGGGGTGAAAGTGCTCTGGATCCACACTTCCTGGCCATCCTTGGTGCGGCGGCGATATTCGCCGCTCTTGAAGGCGCCTTGGGCGAGGTCCATCCAGAATTGCTTGTAGCTCTGGCTGGCCGGGTCGGTATCGAACAGGAAGAGCGCATTGGGCCGGCCGACAATGTCTTCGAGGCGATAACCGAGCAGAGCCAGGAAATTGTCATTGGCAGTCATGACGACCCCGTCGAGGTCGAACTCGGCCACGATCTGGCTGCGCGAAATGGCCTGCAGCTGGCCGGTATGGTCCGCTGCCTCGGCCAGGTGCTGGCGCGCCTGCGCATCGAGCGCAGCCTTTTCCACCGCATTGGCGCGGAACACTTCCACCGCCCGCGCCATGCCGCCGATTTCGTTGCGCCGGTCGGTGTAGGGCACGGACACGTCGAGGTCGCCCTCGGCCAGGGCCACCATGACCTGCTCGATCTCGGGGATCGGCCGCATCATCTTGCGCGCCGCGACCACCGCCGCGGTGCCGGACAGCAACAGCCCCAGGAAGCCGATGGCGCCAAGCACCATCATGGACTGGTTCAGGACCGCCACGATCGGCGCCCGGTCGACGGCAACCATCAGGGCGCCAATGACGGCCCCTTCGGCCGTGGCAATGGGCCTGTAACTGACCAGATACGTGACGCCATCAAGGTTCGCTTCCGTGCGGACCGCCTGATTGGCCTGGAGGGTCGCAAACGTCTCGGAGCCTGCCACGATGGTATCGCCCATGCGCCGTTCGCCCGCAGCGTCTACCATGCTGGTGCTGATGACCACCATATCGGGGCTGGTCTCGGGGTCGAAGTTGTAGACGGCCACATCCTGGCCCGCGACCGATGCGACGGCGTCAATCACGTCATTGGTGCGCAGGCGCGGCATGCTGCGGGCCGTCAGCGTTGCCACATTGCCGGTCTCGTCCAGCCCCACTTCGAGGTTGGGCAGATTGACCTGCAGGATTTGCGCGGCGATGCGGGTGGTATCGCGCAGGGCTGCAGTCTCGTCGTCGGCCACTGAACGGCTGAGGCTGAGATAGAGCCCGGCCAGCACAGCGATGATCGCCACGGCGATAGCGCCGATCGTCATGCTGGAAATGGCAAAGGTGAGGCGCATATTGCGCAGGAGTGAACCCATGATCGTGCCCCCGTCGTCCGACCGCCCTTGGCCGGCGTCCGCTTTCCGCAGGCAGATTGCGCGGCAAGGGTTAATCCAAGGTTGAGATCAGAAAAAATCTCGACATTTCAATGGCTTGCTCAAATGTTATGCGCAATGCCCATTTGGAAAGCAAGAAGGCCGCCCCGAGGGACGGCCTTCGAAAGGATTTTTGAAGCGTGCCAGTGGTTAGTGCACGTGCGCGCCGTCGATATGCTGCGCCTCGATGGCGAGGTTGAGCAGGCCCGACACCACTTCCTGGGCATAGGACTTGTCCTCGGGCGTGGCGGCGCGGTTGAGTTCTTCCTCCGCCGCCTTGATCTGGGCCTGCAGATCGGCATGGTCGAATTCGGTGAAGGGCACGGACTGTTCGGCCAGGATGGTGAGGCCCGCCGGCGACACGTCGGCAAAGCCGCCCTTGACGAAATAGACGTCGGAGGCGCCACCGGTCTTGGTCACGGTGATGAAACCGGGCTTCAGCGTCGTCATGAACGGCGCATGGTCGTCCATGACGGTGAAATAGCCTTCCGTGCCCGGCACCGTGACCGATACCACGGTTTCGGACAGCACCAGCCGCTCGGGCGACACGATCTCGATCTTGAGGCCTTCAGCCATTCTTTTGGTCCCTTAACGGAGCGAACCGAGAGGTTCGGGTCAGGCAGCGGGTCCGCCGCGAACGGCGAACCCAGTTGGCAGAAAGCTTAGGCGGCCTGGGCAGCCAGCTTCTGGGCCTTGGCAACGGCGTCTTCGATCGTGCCGACCATGTAGAAGGCGGCTTCCGGCAGGTGGTCATACTGACCCTCGACCAGGCCCTTGAAGCCCTTGATCGTATCTTCGAGCTGCACGAACACACCCGGCGAGCCGGTGAACACTTCGGCCACGTCGAAGGGCTGGCTCATGAAGCGCTCGATCTTGCGGGCGCGGGCCACGGTCAGCTTGTCTTCTTCGCTGAGTTCATCCATGCCCAGGATGGCGATGATGTCCTGCAGGGCCTTGTACTTCTGCAGCACTTCCTGCACGCGGCGGGCGGTGTCGTAGTGCTCCTGGCCAACGACCGACGCATCCAGGATGCGCGAGTTGGAAGCCAGCGGGTCCACGGCCGGGTAGATGCCCTTTTCCGAGATCGCGCGGTTGAGCACGGTCGTCGCGTCAAGGTGCGCGAAAGTGGTGGCCGGGGCCGGGTCGGTCAAGTCGTCGGCGGGCACGTAGACGGCCTGCACCGAGGTGATCGAGCCCTTGGTGGTGGTGGTGATGCGTTCCTGCATCGCGCCCATGTCGGTCGACAGCGTCGGCTGGTAACCCACGGCGGAGGGAATGCGGCCCAAGAGAGCCGACATTTCGGCGCCGGCCTGGGTGAAGCGGAAGATGTTGTCCACGAAGAACAGCACGTCCTGGCCCTGGTCGCGGAAGTGTTCGGCGACGGTGAGGCCGGTCAGCGCCACGCGGGCACGGGCCCCCGGGGGCTCGTTCATCTGGCCGAACACCAGGGCGCATTTGGAGCCGGCGGCCGAACCGTTATTCTCATGCGGGTCCTTGTTCACGCCCGATTCGATCATTTCGTGGTAGAGGTCGTTGCCTTCGCGGGTGCGTTCACCCACGCCCGCGAACACCGAATAACCACCATGCGCCTTGGCGACGTTGTTGATCAGTTCCTGGATCAGCACCGTCTTGCCCACGCCGGCGCCACCGAAGAGGCCAATCTTGCCGCCGCGTGCATAAGGAGCGATCAGGTCCACGACCTTGATGCCGGTAACCAGCACTTCGGCTTCAGGGGACTGCTCGACGAAGGAGGGGGCCTCCTGGTGGATTTCACGGCGGCCGGCAGTGACGACCGGACCGGCTTCGTCGATCGGCTCGCCGATGACGTTCATGATGCGGCCAAGGGTCTCGTCGCCGACGGGCACCGAGATCGAAGAACCGGTATCGGTCACTTCGGTGCCGCGGACCAGACCTTCGGTCGTGTCCATGGCGATGGTGCGCACAGCGTTTTCGCCCAGGTGCTGGGCAACTTCCAGAACCAGGCGCTGGCCATTATTGGTGGTTTCAAGCGCGTTCAGGATGGCGGGCAGGTGATCGTCGAACACCACGTCAACGACGGCGCCAATGACCTGCGAAACGCGACCGGCCTTCTTCTCTGCCATTTGTTCGTCCTCGCTGATGGGTTAGAGCGCTTCCGCGCCCGAGATGATTTCGATGAGTTCTTTGGTGATCTGGGCCTGCCGCTGGCGGTTGTAGCTCAGCTGCAGCTTATTGATCATTTCGCCGGCATTGCGGGTGGCATTGTCCATGGCGGACATCTGCGCACCGTAGAACGAGGCGGTGTTTTCGAGCAGCGCGCGCAGCACCTGCACCGAGATGTTGCGCGGCAACAGGTCCTCGACGATGGCTTCTTCGCTCGGCTCGTATTCATAGGGCACGGCAGAAGCCGCAGCCTCGCCTTCACCCTGAACCTTTTCCAGCTTGGCCGGAATGATCTGCTGGGCGGTCGGCACCTGGCTGATCACCGAGCCGAACTTGGCAAAGTAGAGCGTCGCCACGTCGAATTCGCCAGCGGCGAACATGGCGAGCACTTTGTCGGCAACCTGCTGGGCCTGGGTGAACCCGACCTGCTTGACCTCGCGGAAGTTGAACGTGTCGACGATCAGCTCCGGATATTGACGCCGCAGGATGTCGTGGCCCTTGCGGCCCACGGTCAGGATCTTGACGGTCTTGCCCTGGGCGATCAGCTTGGCAGCATGGTCGCGGGCGAGGCGGGCGATCGACGAGTTGAACCCGCCGGCCAGACCGCGTTCGCCGGTAGCGACCACGAGCAGGTGAACCTGGTCCTTGCCGGTGCCGCCAAGCAGCACCGGAGCATTTTCCTGGCCATCATAGACAGCGCCGAGAGCGGCAAGCACCTTCCCCATGCGCTCGGCATAGGGACGGGCGGCCTCAGCCGCTTCCTGGGCGCGACGGAGCTTGGCCGCCGCGACCATCTGCATGGCCTTGGTGATCTTCTGGGTCGATTTGACCGAGTCGATCCGGTTCTTTAGGTCCTTTAGCGACGGCATTGCCTGTCGTCTCCTTCAGGGGCTCAGGCCGCGTAGGTCTTCTTGATCTCGTCGAGGGCCGACTTCAGCTTGGCGCGGGTATCGTCGCTGAGCTGCTTTTCGGTCGCGATGGTCTTGAGGAGATCGGCATACTTGGAACGCAGGTTCGACAGAACGTGCTTTTCGAAGTCCTGCACCTTGTTGACCGGGATCGAGTCCAGGTAGCCCTGGCCACCGGCAAAGATCACCGCAACCTGTTCTTCCGTCTTGAGCGGCGAGAACTGGGGCTGCTTGAGCAGCTCGGTGAGACGGGCACCACGGTTGAGGAGGCGCTGCGTGGCAGCGTCGAGATCCGAACCGAACTGGGCGAAGGCGGCCATTTCGCGATACTGCGACAGTTCGCCCTTGAGCGAGCCGGCAACCTGCTTCATCGCCTTGATCTGGGCCGAACCACCCACGCGCGAAACCGACAGACCCACGTTCACGGCCGGGCGGATGCCCTGGAAGAACAGGTTGGTTTCGAGGAAGATCTGGCCGTCGGTGATCGAGATCACGTTGGTCGGAATGTAGGCCGACACGTCGTTGGCCTGGGTTTCGATGACCGGCAGCGCGGTGAGCGAACCAAGACCATGGTCTTCGTTCATCTTGGCGGCGCGTTCGAGCAGGCGGCTGTGGAGATAGAACACGTCGCCCGGATAGGCTTCGCGGCCCGGCGGACGACGCAGCAGCAGCGACATCTGGCGGTAGGCGACGGCCTGCTTGGTCAAGTCGTCAT
>CAMLKN010000071.1 GCA_946480655.1 uncultured Devosia sp.
AAATCAAAGAAGTAGAGCTCTCGTTCTGATTCCATCAGAACGAGAAATGCTCTAGTAGGTGGCGCGGCCACCGGACAGGTCGAACACGCTGGCCGTGGTGAAGCTGTTCTCGCGGCTCACCAGCCAGGCCACCATGGCCGCCGCCTCCTCGACCTCGAGGAAACGGCCGCGCGGAATGCGCGACAGCATATAGGCGATGAACTCTTCGGTCAGCGTATCGAGGATGCGCGTCTTGGCGGTTGCCGGGGTGATGGCATTGACGGCAATGTCGAATGTCGCAAGTTCCTTGCCCAGCGACTTGGTCATGCCGATGACCCCGGCCTTGGCCGCCGCATAGGCCGAGGCCGTCGGATTGCCCTCCTTGCCGGCAATCGAGGCGATATTGACGATGCGCCCGTAATTGCGCGCCTTCATCCCCGGCACAACCACGCGATTGATGTAGAAGGTGCCATTGAGATTGACGTCGATGACCCGCCGCCATTCGCCGGGATCATAGACATCGAGCGTCGCATTGGTGCCAGCGATGCCGGCCGAATGCACGAGGATGGACGCCGGTCCGATTGCAGCTTCGGTCGCGGCAAGGGCGGCTTCGAGTCCGGCAAGATCGGTGACATCGACGACCCTCCGGTCGACACCTGCACCCAACGCCGCGCCGGCCCTGTCGAGCATGGCACCGTCGCGATCCCAGAGGCTTACCCTGGCGCCTGAGGCGAGCAGACGATGGGCGATGGCAAAGCCGAGCCCCTGCGCGCCACCGGTAACGATGGCCACCTGATTTTCAAGGTCAATCCTGTTCATCCTTGCCCTCCAGGACCCATTCCGCCGCCGCCAGACCCGCCGCGCGCCCCGACGCAAGACACGCCGTCAGCAGGTACCCGCCCGTTGGCGCCTCCCAATCCAGCATCTCGCCTGAGACGAACCTGCCCGGCAACGCCTTGAGCATCAAGTCCTCGGTCACCCCATCCCAAGCCACCCCGCCGGCCACGGAAATGGCCCTTGCGATAGGGTTCGGTCGCTGCAGGGGCAGCGCCAGGGCCTTGATCATTCGAGCCAATTCGGCAGGCGACCTGGCCGGCGCATCCGGCACCAGTTCGCGCAACAGCCCGAGCTTGACCCCGTCGAGGCCCGTTCCCTTGCGCAGCCGGTTGGAAAAACTTGCCTTGGCCGGTTGCCGTGCGAGGTCGCGCGCCAGCTTCTCCTCCGACCGTCCCGGTGCCAGGTCCAGCGTCAGCACCGCAACGCCCTCGCGCTCCAGCCGGTCGCGCAGGGCGGCGGAATGGGCATAGACGAGGCTCCCCTCAATGCCCGCGCGGGTCACGACGAACTCGCCCTGCATGGATCCTGCATCGCTGTTCGCGACAACTGCCTTGACCGGTTCGCCGGCAAAGCGGTCGGCAAAGACGGCGCTCCAGCTCACCTCGAAGCCGCAATTGGCCGGCCGGAACGGCATCACCACGACGCCGCGCTCGGCCAGCCAGGGGACCCAGGCGGCGTCCGAGCCCAGTTCAGGCCAACTGGCCCCGCCCAGCGCCAGGACGGTTGCATCGAAGCGCTCCGTGACCCTTCCGCCGGGGGTGTCGAACACCAGGGCATCGCCATCGAAGCCCCGCCAGCGGTGGCGGGTCCTGAGCTCCACCCCCCTTTCGGCCAGGCGCCGCAGCCAGGCCCGCAGCAGGGGCGAAGCCTTCATGGCCTTGGGAAAGACCCGGTCCGAAGACCCGACAAAGGTTTCGACACCCAGGCCGGCGCACCAATCCCGCACAGCCTGGGGCGAAAACCCGTCCAGCGCGGCCTGCAGCCGGCCCTGCGCGGAACCATATCGCGTGTCGAACTGCTCCCGCGCTTCTGCATGTGTAATGTTGAGGCCGGACTTGCCGGCCATCAGCAGCTTGCGACCGGCCGTGGGCATGGCTTCGAAGACTGTGACATCCGCCCCCCGCCCCGATGCTGCCTCGGCCGCCATGAGCCCGGCCGGCCCGCCGCCGATGATCGCAATCCGCGCCATGCTCTCTCCAGTCCGTTGCCCCCAAGCGCTTAGCGCATAGTGCGCGCCTTCTCCACTCCTGCGGCCCGGTGATTCCCGTTAAGTTTCGCCTAAGGTATGGCCGCTTATGATCGCCGCGTTTGAGGCGGGGGCCCGACAATGCGTTTGCTGATTGTCGATGATAGCCGGTCAAGTCTGGCGCTGATCGGCAGCATCGTCAAAGAGGCGGTGATGGGCGAAGTGGAGCTTTGCCTCAATCCACTCGAGGCCCTCGAAGCCTGCCGCGATCGGCAGTTCGACCTGATCATCGTTGATCACATCATGCCGGAAATGGACGGCGTGGCCTTCACCGCGGCACTGCGGTCGCGTCCGGCCTATCGGATCGTGCCGATCATCATGGTGACCTCCGACCACGATAAGAGCGTGCGCATCGAGGCCATCAAGGCTGGTGCGACCGATTTCCTGCACAAGCCCTTCGACCCCATCGAGCTGCAGGCCCGCGTCGCCAACCTGCTGGCCCTGCGCCAGGCTCAGGTGGAACTGGCCGACCGCGCCCAATGGCTGACCCGCGAGGTCGAGCGCGCCACCGCGCACCTGCTGGCGCGCGAGGAAGAGATCATCTACCGCCTCGCCCGGGCCATCGAGTATCGCGACGGCGATACTGGCGAGCACGTCTCGCGCGTCGCCCAGATCAGCCAGCTGATCGGTGAGGGCATCGGGCTGCCGACAGACCGCTGCCGCATGATCTATCTGGCCGCGCCCCTGCACGATATCGGCAAGATCGGCATAGCGGACGCCATTCTCTCCAAGCCCGGCAAGTTGACGCCAGAGGAAATGGCCATCATGCGCGAGCATGTGACCATCGGCGCCCGCATTCTCGAGCGCGGCGGCTCCGACCTCATCCGCACTGCCGAACTCATCGCGCAAAGCCACCACGAGAGATGGGACGGCACCGGCTATCCGGACCGCCTCTCCGGCACCGACATTCCGATCGAGGCCCGTATCGTCGCCATTGCCGACGTCTTCGATGCGCTGTGTTCGGAACGCCCGTACAAGCCCGCCTGGCCGATCGAAAAGGCCTATGCCGAGATCGTGCGCTGCAGCGGAACGCATTTCGATCCGACCTGCGTCGGCGCCTTCCGGGCGAAATGGCCGGAAATCTGCGCCACCATGCAGCCCGCCCCAGCCAGCAGGGCCGTCGGATTCTAGCACCTCCGCGAACCGTCACAAGCACCCCCTGCGGGATATGACGCCAATACACGCGGCCGTGAATTGACCCGCGCCGTCGACCTGCCGGGCGCAAGTGAATCAAACAGTATTGCCAATCGAATTCTTGGCGCTCGACTCTGAGTCAAACTCACTGGATTCGAGTCAAAGCCCTCAAGATTCACCTCGATTCACTGACGGATAGTTGAAATGACTTGCTTAATGGCGTTGCTTTGAAAAGTAACAACTTCAAGTATCCATCAAATTTTTCCAGTTATATCGACGGGTAACCATCGGTTAAGCGGATGATGCAAGTATAGCTATTAAGCCGGATGGGAATACGGCGGACAACCCGGTTAAAAAAGACAGCGAGACCATCGGCCCCAGTCCATAACGCCTACCGAATTCCCTGTTTGTTACTTGCGGTAGAGAGACAGAATGTCATCCCCAATCAATTGTGCCCGGTCATGACCATGACCGAAGAACGCACACACATGCTCGTGCTGACGGGCGATGCAGGCATCAAATCCGCCAGAGAAGTCGCGGATAGCCTGCTCAAGGCCATCGCAGCTCACGACCGCATCGAGGTCGACACGCAGACCCTATCCGATGCCGACCTGACCACGGTCCAGAGTCTTTTGGCTGCCCGCGCCTCGGCCCGTGCCGGCCAGAAGGTACTGACATTGCTCGCCCCCCTCGGCGCGCCGCTTCAGTCGGTCTTGCAGCGGGCCGGTTTCCTCTCGCCCGAACAGGAGCATGCCAGCTTCTGGTCCACCCATTCCGATCAGCCAGCAGGACACTGAGCATGACCAAGACCATTCTGACGATCGACGACAGCGCCTCCATCCGCCAGATGGTGGCCATGACACTCACCTCGGCAGGCCTCGACGTGCTTGAGGCAGGCAATGGCCAGGAGGGCTACGAGGTCGCAACCGCAAACACCGTCCACGCCGTGCTGACCGATCTCAACATGCCGGTGCTCAACGGCATCGAATTCATCAAGAAGTATCGCCAGCACCCCTCTTCCAAGGGCATTCCGATCATTCTCCTGACCACGGAGTCCGATGACGAGCTGAAGCGCCAGGCCAAGGAAGCCGGCGCGACGGGCTGGATCGTCAAGCCGTTCAAGCAGGACCAGCTGCTGGCCATCATCAGGAAGGTCACCGGCGCATGAACCTCTCCGATCCGACCGAAACCTTCCGCCAGGAGGCGCGCGAGCTGCTCGACCAGCTCGAGGCGGGACTGCTCGACCTCGAGCAGGACCCGTCCAATGCCGACCTGATCAACTCCACCTTCCGGGCGCTGCATACGATCAAGGGTTCGGGCGCCATGTTCGGCTTTACTGCCGTGGCCGAATTCGTGCACGAGTTCGAAACCGCCTTCGACCAGGTGCGCAAGGGCCAGACCAAGGCCAATGCGGCATTGATCGGCGTCGCGCTCGATGCCAAGGATCACATCCACCTTTTGATTGAATCCCCCGGGGCCGAGATCGGCGGGGGCGACTCTATCCTTAGCAACCTGCGCTCGGTGATCGCAGGAGAAACGCCGGCCATGGCCACCTCTGCTGCCCCGGCGCCAGATACCGTGCCGGGGGTCAAGCCGGCCGCTGCCCCATCTCCAACCCAAAAGTCTGTATGGCGGCTTGAATTTTACTTGCCCGCCGATGCGCTCATTTATGGCACCAATCCGGTCCTGCTGCTCGAAGAACTGGCGGAAATCGGACCCATTACCGTCACGGCGCTGACCGGCCGGATTCCTGATCTTGCCACCCTTGACCCGGAAGTGCCCCATATCGGCTGGCGCGTGGATATCGAGGCGGAGGACCCCGCCTCGGCCATTGACGACGTCTTCCTGTTCCTCCGCGACAATATGGAACTGAGCCTGACGCGCCTCGACGCGGCAATGGAGTCTGAGCAGGCCACGCTCCCGCCCGAGGCGGCCGGGACTGAGCCTGCCGCCACCGATCCGGCGCCGACCGCTGCCATCCTGGTGGCTCAGTCCCCGACCCACAAGCCCAAGCCGCCTACGGGGGCCGATACTGCCGACCGCGCCGCAGCCTCCTCCCTGCGTGTCCCGGCCGAACGGCTGGACGAGTTGATGGATCGTGTCGGCGAATTGGTTATTGCCCAGGCACGCCTCAGCCAGATTGCCAGCCTGAGCTCCGACACCGCGCTCAAGACCATAGCCGAAGAACTCGAGCGACTCTCCTCCGGCCTGCGCGACACCACCATGGGCATCCGCATGGTACCCATCGGCACCCTGTTCAGCCGCTTTCGGCGCCTCATTCACGATCTCTCGGGCGAATTGGGCAAGCCGATCGAGTTCATTACCTCCGGCGAGGATACCGAACTCGACAAGACCATGATCGAACGCCTGGCCGACCCACTGGTCCACCTCATCCGCAATTCGGTCGACCATGGCCTCGAAAGTGCCGAGAAACGCCGTGCCGCCGGCAAACCCGCCAAGGGCATGGTGCGCCTCTCCGCCGTCTATTCCGGCGCGGAAGTGGCCATCTCGGTCAGCGATGACGGGGCCGGCCTCAACACGGCCCGCATCCGCGCCAAGGCTGAGGAAAACGGTCTGATCGCGCCCGATGCCAAGCTGACCGACCAGGAACTGCATCATCTGATCTTCGCGCCCGGTTTCTCGACCGCCAAGGAAGTCACTTCGCTATCCGGCCGTGGCGTGGGCATGGATGTGGTCAAGCGCACGATCGACGGGCTGCGCGGCACCATCGATGTGGCCAGCAAGCCAGGCGAGGGCTCGACGATGACCCTGCGGCTGCCCCTCACCCTCGCCATCATCGATGGCATGCTGGTCCGCGTGGGCAATGGCCGCTACACCATCCCGCTGGCGGCCGTCGAGGAATGCGTCGAACTGCCGGAGGGCATCGAGGCCCATGCCAAGGGCCGCAACTTCCTCGATATCCGCGGCGCGCTCGTCCCCTATCTGCGCCTTCGTGAAGTCTTCGGCACCACGACCGCGCCCGAACCGCACCAGAAGGTGGTGATCGTCTCCTCCGGCGAGGGCCGGGTGGGTCTCGTGGTTGACCAGATCATCGGCAACAACCAGACGGTCATCAAGCAGCTCTCCAAGCTGCATTCGGGCATCAAGTCCTTCTCGGGCGCCACCATCCTGGGCGACGGCACCGTCGCGCTCATCCTCGACACCGCCCATCTGGTGGCCGCCGGCCAATCCTATGTCGATCGCAACCTCACCGGGAGGGCCGCATGAGCGACGCCCAGGTCCACCAGCCCACGTCCATGACCGCCCTCACCATCCGCCTCGACGACGAACTCTTCGCCGTCGAAGCCGGGCGCGTGCGCGAAATCCTCGATCTCGTGCCCATCACCGAAGTGCCCAATGCTCCCGATTTCGTGGGCGGACTCATCAATGTCCGCGGCCGCGTCGTGCCCCTGGCCGATCTCCGCGTCATGTTCGGCATGAAACGGCCCGAGCCGGACGAGGATACCCGCATCGTCGTCATGGAAGTCGACATGGACGGCGAGCCCACCATTGCGGGCATCCTGGCCGACAAGGTGCATGACGTCACCGACATCGAGGCGGCCTCCATTGAGGAAGCCCCCAAGGTCGGCATGCGCTGGCGCCCCGAATTCATCAAGGGCATCGGCAAGCGCAATGGCGGCTTCATCATCATCCCGAACATGGAACGCATTTTCGAAACACCGGGCGCAAGAACCGCGCCCGCCGCAGCTTCAGAAGAAAGGCCTGCATCGTGAGACTGACTATTAAGACCAAGCTGGCGGCCGTCTTCGGCGTTGTCGTCGCACTCTCAGCAGGGAGCATGTTCATCGCCCTGCAGAACCTGGGCCAGCTCAACCACGAGCTGGAAACAACTATTGAAATCCGTTCGGCCAATCTGGTCCGCTCCTCGCAGATGCAGACGAGCCTGGAAAGCCTGGGCTCGCGCGTTCGCGCCCAGATCCTCTCGAAGGATATGGCCGAGAAAGAAGGCTATATAGACTCCCTGCGCGAGGACTATACCGAGCTCACCGACGGTCATGCCTTCCTCGACTCCAATGCGCGGGATGCAGTGGTGCGCGAGCAGTTGCCCGCCTTCATCGCCAAGGTCAACGAACTGTGGGCGGCCGTCGAGCTGAGCATGGAGCAGACCCTAAAGAACTCCGACGCGACCGCCCTGGCGATCAGCCGCAGCGAAGGCAGCGGCTCGCTGGGCGTGTTCGAAGAGACCATGGGGGCGCTACGGGCCTCGCTACAGCGCAAGGTGGACGCCGGCGATGTTTCCGCCTTCCCCGCCTACCAGGCCGCGACGGAAATGTTCCTGACCGGCACGGACATGTTCCGCCAGCAACGCAACGTGCTGCTCGCAGCCTCGCAGGACCGCGACCTGCAGCAAACCTGGTACGCCGACTATGTCGCGGGCGTCGAAGCCAATGCCGAGCGCATTCCGGATATACAGCGCATGATGCCGGCCGCCGATATAGGGCTCTTCAACGCCGCCAAGGCTGCCTATGACGACATGGTAGCAGCCATGGACAAGGCCGTGGCCGTCAGCATGGAGAATGGCGACTATCATGCCATGCAGGCCATGGGGACCGCCAATACTCTGCGCCGCGAAGCCAGCGCGATCCTGCAGACCATGATCGACCGCAACACCGCCGTCATGGAGGAATCCAAGACCCAGGCCGCCGAACTGTACCAGACTTCCATGGCGCTGCTCATAAGCTTGCTGGTCGGCTCCGCGCTCATCGCCCTTGTTGCTGCAACCTGGATCGTCCTGAGTATTTCGCGTGCCCTTTCCAGCGCCGTTCGCCTGGCAGACGAGGTGGCCGGCGGCAACCTCTCCGCTACTGCCGACGCCAAGGGCGACGACGAGGTTACCGACCTGGTCAAGACCCTCAACGCCATGACCGCCAAGCTGCGCGAAGTGGTCACCGAAGTCACCAATGCCACGCGCAATGTCGCCGCCGGATCGCAGGAAATGTCGGCCACGGCCGAGCAGTTGAGCCAGGGCGCCACGGAACAGGCGTCGTCGACCGAAGAGGCCTCCGCCTCGATGGAAGAAATGGCCGCCACCATCAAGCAGTCGGCCGACAATGCCAGCCAGACCGAGAAGATCGCCCGCCAGTCCGCGGCCGATGCCATCGCCTCGGGCGAAGCGGTCAACAATGCCGTCTCGGCCATGCAGACCATCGCCGAAAAGATCATGGTGGTGCAGGAAATTGCCCGCCAGACCGACCTGCTCGCCCTCAACGCGGCGGTGGAAGCCGCCCGGGCCGGCGAACATGGCCGCGGCTTTGCCGTGGTGGCCTCCGAAGTGCGCAAGCTGGCCGAACGCAGCCAGGCTGCCGCCGCCGAGATCTCGACGCTCTCGGGCACCACGGTCAAGGCCGCCCAGTCGGCCGGGGAAATGCTCGGCAAGCTGGTGCCCGACATCCAGCGCACCGCCGAACTGGTGGAAGAAATCTCCGCCGGCTCCCGCGAGCAGAATGCCGGTGCCGCCCAGATCAACACAGCCATCCAGCAACTCGACAAGGTGACCCAGCAGAACACCTCGGCAGCCGAGGAAATGTCGGCCACGTCCGAGGAGCTGGCCAGTCAGGCCGAGCAATTGCAGGCAGCGATCAGCTACTTCCGCATCGACTCTGCGGCGGCCCTGGCCCCTGCCAATGACGCGGCCACCGGCAAGGCCGACCTCAAGTCGGCGATCCTGGCCAAGGCACCGCATATGGCTCCCCGCAAGCCCGCAAGAGCCAAGAGCAAGTCTGGCTCCGGCGGCGGCTTCGACCTCGATATGGGCGATGCCGAGGATGATCTGGACGGCGATTTCACCCGTCGCGGCGCCGCCTGAATACCAAGTTGAACGACGACCGGCCGCCAGAAGGGCGGCCGGTTGAGGCCGCCATTCACCAGAAGGAAAACGTGATGAGCACTGCCCGACGTCCAAGATTCCGTTCGATTGCCGCCAAGATTCTCGCCATCCAGTTGGGCTCCAGTATTGCCATTGCCGGGATTGTCGGGGGCTTTGGCTATTTCGGCATGAACAGCATGACCGAGTCCATGACCTCGATCTATGACGACCGGGTCGTGCCCCTCGAACAACTCAAGCAGGTCTCGGACGCCTACGCCATCAAGGTGGTCGACACCGCTTACAAGCTCAATGATGGCACACTCGATTGGAGCGCCGCCACGCTCAATGTCGAGGCCGCACGCGAAGCGATCGAGGAGCACTGGACCGATTTTCTCGGGACCCATCTCACCGAACGCGAAAGCGAGATCGTCGAAACAGTGAAATCGAGCATGGTGAGTGCCGACGCCGCCGTCGAGGAGCTCCACACCATCCTGCGCGCCCGCAATGCGACGGCGCTGGACCAGTTCATCGCAACGACCATGTTCCCGGCCATCGATCCGACGACCGAGTCCCTGGCCGAACTGACAGGATACCAGCTTGAAGCCGCGCAGGAGTTGCGCAACGAGGGGCTCGCGCTGTTCGGCCTCCTCACCTGGATGATCATTGGCGTCAGCGTCCTGGTCACCGCCTTGGCCATCGGCGTCGTGCTCGTCGTCACCAATGCTATCAAGCGCAACCTCTCCGAAGCCATTGGCCTGGCCAATGCCGTCGCTTTGGGAGACGTCTCGGCCACGGCAACCGTGACTTCGGCCGACGAGGTCAAGGACCTGGTTGATGCGCTTAACACCATGACGGCAAACCTGCGTGCCACGGCCAATGTTGCCGACCGCATTGCCGACGGCGACCTGACCGTGGCCGTTGCGCCGCTCTCGGACAAGGACACGCTGGGCCTGGCGCTGCAGCGCATGGTGCTCAAGCTCAATGAAGTCGTTGGCGATGCCATCGCCGCGGCCCGCAATGTCGCCGCCGGATCGCAGGAAATGTCGGCCACGGCCGAGCAGTTGAGCCAGGGCGCCACGGAACAGGCGTCGTCGACCGAAGAGGCCTCCGCCTCGATGGAAGAAATGGCCGCCACCATCAAGCAGTCGGCCGACAATGCCAGCCAGACCGAGAAGA
>CAMLKN010000072.1 GCA_946480655.1 uncultured Devosia sp.
AGCCGGCAAAGGCGGCGTGGGTGACGCCATCGAAATGCAGCGCGGCGCGCTTGCGGACACCCTTGGAACGCGGCTTGTCGCTGGCCCAGTCGAACCGGTTCATCAGCAGCGCGAAGCGCTTGTCCCGACGGGCATAGCCCATGTCGGCGGTGCGGATGATGGCATCCTGCGCGTGGGCGGAGACAATTTCGAGGTCTTCGGTATCAAGCGCAATCAGCTTGAGATCGGTCATGAGTTAGGCCCTAGGTGGGGTGGCGATGACCCTATCTGGTCACGACAGGTCCGATCTACAAGTTTGCGGGCATGGGGGCAATGCGATGTGTGGAGAAAGGCAACGGCAGGCCGATGGCCTGCCGCTCATTGGTCCAACCATTCGCCTGCCCAACGCGTACCCCACCATTCGAGCGCAGCTCTCATGGCCTGCTCGCCTCCAATCGCTCCACCGGAGCGATTGGCCCTGCGGGATGGCGCCCCGCCATTCGATCATAGCTCTCGTGGCCTAGCCCCCTAAAATCGCTCCACCGGAGCGATTTTGCCTTTGGCACGGGGTCTAGCCCGCAACGCGTTCAATCTCCGCGCCGCAGCGGGAAAGCTTGTCTTCGAGGCGCTCGAAGCCGCGGTCGAGGTGGTAGATGCGGTTGACGACGGTTTCGCCCTTGGCAGCGAGGCCGGCAATGACCAGCGACACCGAGGCGCGCAGGTCGGTGGCCATGACCTGGGCCCCCTTGAGCTGCGACTTGCCGGTAATCGTGGCGACCTGACCATTGACAGCAATGTCGGCGCCAAAGCGGGCCAGCTCAGCCACGTGCATGTAGCGGTTCTCGAAGATCGTCTCGCGAATCTGGCTGGTGCCGGAGCTCATGGTCATCAAGGCCATGAACTGGGCCTGCAGGTCAGTCGGGAAACCGGGGAAGGGATCGGTCTCGACATCGACCGGCTGGATGCCATTGCCATTGCGGCGCACCCGCAGGCCATTGGCCTCAATAGCGAGCTCGGCACCGGTCTGGGCGAGGATATCAAGCGCCGATTGCAGGTGTTCAGGGCGTGCGCCCTTGAGCAGCACGTCACCGCCCGTCATGGCCGCGGCCATGGCAAAGGTGCCGGTCTCGATGCGGTCCGGAATGACGTCCACGGTGGCGCCGTGCAGTCTTTCCACGCCCTCGATGGTCAGCGTGCGGGTGCCGATGCCCGAAATCCTGGCGCCCATGGCGACGAGGCATTCGGCGACATTGGTGATTTCCGGCTCCTGGGCGGCATTCTCGATGACCGTGGTCCCACGCGCCAGCGTTGCCGCCATAAGGATGGTATGGGTGGCCCCGACCGAAACCTTGGGGAAGCTGACCGTGGCGCCGACGAGGCCGCCCTTGGGGGCCTTGGCCACGACATAGCCTTCGTCGATGTCGATCTCGGCGCCCAGTTCCTTGAGACCGTAGAGGAAGAGATCGACAGGACGCGTGCCGATGGCGCAGCCGCCCGGCAGGGAAACCCGCGCCTCGTGACAGCGGGCCAGCAGCGGCCCGATGACCCAGAAACTGGCGCGCATCTTGGAGACGAGGTCATAGGGCGCGGTGGTATCGACGATGTCGGCGGCGTGGAAGGTCATGCGCTGGCCCACGCCCTCCTCCTCGCCGCGGCGGCGGCCATGCACGGCAATATCGACGCCGTGGTTTTCCAGAATGCGTTCGAGCTGCTTGACGTCGGCCAGGCGCGGCACGTTCTGCAGCACCAGCGGCTCGTCGGTGAGCAGGGAAGCGATCATCAGCGGCAGAGCGGCGTTCTTGGCACCGGAAATGGGGATTTCGCCCCGAAGCTCATTGCCGCCGACCAAACGAATACGATCCATAAGAAGTCCTCAGATTTGGCCCTTGGGGCCTGCTACCTGTTGGGAGGCAAGGCAGGATCTTCGTTGCCGCGTAGGCCAGACCAGCCGTCTCAGAAAAAGTGGTGCGAATAGAATCGCCCGAAAATGGTTTACGGTTTCTTGTTCGTGTCCGCTTCCGGGGTGGTCAGCGCAGTCTCCGGTCCCGCACCCGTCGCGCGCGCCTTTGCCTGCTCTTTCCGACGCTTGAGGTTTTCCCGCAGCTTTGCGGCCAATCTTTGCTCGCGCTGTGCGGTTTGTTCCGCTTTGCCCATGGCCCGTCGGCACCTCGATTCCATTGCTGCGGTTGATAGGCTGTTTTTGGTCTTGCGTCGAGGGAGGCACTATGGCAAAGGAGCCCCCGTCGCCGCGCCGGATTACCGGCCCCCGCGAATTTGCTGCCGTAGCTCAGTGGTAGAGCACTCCCTTGGTAAGGGAGAGGCCGACAGTTCAATCCTGTCCGGCAGCACCATTCCATCTCCTTGATATCGTTGGGACTCTTGATTTTTCAGGTGTATCGCCCGTTTTAACGTTACAAATCACGTTACAAAACGGTCGGCGCCCCCAAATCGGTCGCTGAGCGTGCCTGGGACGCACCCCGATAGCTGACGTTCTGGCCCGTCGCAACGAAACGACCGAATCCCGGGCAATCGAAAGTCTCTCACTGCAATAGGACGGTCGTTGGGAGCCCGCTATGGAGCAGAGGGGGCTGACTTCATCGAAAGCCCATTCAACGCCATCTGCCGAAAGCCGGCTTCAATGACCTCGGGCGGTTCCTTGCCCCCTCGGTCAAGCCACCACGTCAGAACCGACATGTAGCCACCGACAAGAAACTGCGCGGTCAGTTCGTCATCGAGTGGCGCATTTGTCGATTTCGTTCCGGGCGCCAACTCAGACCGGACAATGTCGCACAGGGAGTGGCGGATAAGGTCGAGTAGGATCGGCCCCGCCCTGCCGCGCATCAGAGCTCGATAGAGCACCCTTTGCTCTGCCAGGTGGGCCGTCATGAAGTGGCTGAAGCCCAGCATGCGATCTGTGCCCGTGCCGTCAATTCCGGCTGCCGCATGCTCCCGCATGAGCGCGGCGCGCAGGGTGCCAGCGGCGCTGCGAAGCAGATCGTCCTTGTCCGTGAAGTGCGCATAGAACGTGGATCGACCGACATTCGCGGCGGCGGCGATGTCGGCAACCGTGAGCTCGTCATAGCCCCGCTCGACCGTCAATCGCATGAGCGTCTCATGCAGGGTCTGGCGGGTGCGCCGGGCGCGTCGGTCGGTCAGCTCATCCGCGGCCGAGACGCGTGCGGACTTTTCCCGGTCAAATCCAGGCCAGTGTTCAGTATCGGACATGAGGGGCCCCGGCGTCGTTTGCGTTTCAAGACGAGTGTCCAATATCACACGGATGTCTGATCGTCACGGAGTTCCATCATGCCCGCCACATCGCTTCTCAAACCGAGCGCGCGCCCAGCCGTCGCCGCGCCCGTTGTCAGCCTTCGGTCAATCGGCAAGACCTACGAGACGCCGGCTGGCCCCTTTGCGGCGCTCACAGGCATCGATCTCGACCTCAGGGCTGGCGCATTCCTGGCCGTGGTTGGCAAGTCGGGTAGCGGCAAGACCACGCTGGCCAATCTGCTGACCGGCATCGACGCCGCCACAAGTGGCGAAATCCGCTTTGGCGGAATGCTGCTCAACGGCAAGTCGGAAGAGGATCTGACGGTCTGGCGCGGCCGCAATGTCGGCGTGGTGTTCCAGTTCTTCCAACTGCTTCCGACATTGACGGTCATCGAGAATGTCATGCTGCCGATGGATTTCTGCGGCGTTGGGCGCGGCCAGGAGCGGCGACCGCGCGCCCTGGCCTTGCTTGACAAGCTCGGCATTGGCGAACAGGCGGACAAGCTGCCGGCCGACCTGTCGGGCGGGCAGCAGCAGCGCGCCGCCATTGCGCGTGCTCTGGCCAATGACCCACCCCTGTTGGTAGCCGATGAGCCGACGGGGAACCTCGATACCCGCACCACAATCGAAGTCATGGATCTGTTTCAGGCCCTGACTCGTGAGGGGCGCACAGTCGTCATGGTCACCCACGAACGCGACCTGGCGACCTATTTCACCGATACGATCGAGCTGGCCGATGGCCGGATGGTCGCGCATACCGGCCAGGGAGCACGATCATGACCCTTGCCCCACGCTGGCGGAAGCTGATGGGTGATTTCGGCGCGACCCGCGGCCGCATCGCCCTCATGCTGGCCGCGCTGACCATCGGCATGTTTGCCCTGACCACGATCTCGGGTGCCTATACTATCCTCAGCCGGGAGATCGCGCGAAACTACCTGGACACCAATCCGGCCTCCGCCCTGATCGATGTCGGCGAGGTGACGCCGGAGATCCTGGCGGCCGTCAAGGCCGACCCCGACATTGCCGCAGCCGAGACTGCTTCCATTGTCGTTGCCCGATCAAGGGTCGGCGACGGCGCCTGGCATCGCACACTGCTGTTCATCGTCCCCGACTTCGCCAGTTCCAGCATCGGTCAGACCTTTCCCGCGGAGGGGAGCTTTCCACCTGCGGACGGGACGGTTCTGGTTGAGCGGGAGGCCATGAACTTTCTGGGGGCGGTCACAGGCGAGGCGATCTCCATCCAGACGACGAGCGGCACCACTCTGGATCTGGGCGTCGCCGGTACAGTTCATGATCCCAGCCTCGCGCCGGCCTGGCAGGAGCAGACGGGATATATCTATCTGTCGTCGCGGACGGCGATGCAACTTGGACTGCCGCTTGCGCCGGAACTGGTCAAGGTGGTCGTGAGAAATGTTGAAGACGGGCAGGATCATGTCGATGGCGTCGTCAGCCGCGTTGCCCGCCGCCTTGTTGATCTGGGCGTCTCCGTGCATCAGGTGCGCATACCGCCTGTCAATCAGCATCCGCATCAGACACAGATGAATGGCGTGCTGGGCATGTTCATGCTCTTTGCCATCCTGACGCTCATTCTCAGTGCTGTCCTGACTGCGGCCATGGTGTCGGCGCTGCTGGCGCAGCAGGTGCGGCAGATAGCCATCATGAAGGCCGTTGGAGGCACCAGCGCGCAGATCGGGAGACTCTACCTGGTCGGCATGGGCATCGTCACCGCGGTGGCACTGGTGATAGCCATGCCCCTTGGGCTGTACGGGGCCGCCGGCTTTGCCGGCGTGATCTCGCGGTTGCTCAACTTTGACATCGCCTCGCCGCTGGTACCGGCTTGGCTCGTCATCGCGCTGATTGCCACGGGCATTCTGCTGCCGCTGATCCTGGTTTCCATCCCCATTCGTAAGGCGACTCGGGCGACGGTGCGGGAGGCACTGGCCGACCAGGGGATCGCCGCCAACGCGCTGCGCAACGATCCCATCCAGCGCCTGCTCGGACGGTTTACCGGCATTGACCGCACGCTCCTGTTGGCGCTGCGCAACGCGTTCCGCAAGCGCGGACGGCTGCTGCTCAATATCGGACTGCTGGGCACGGCCGGTGCGATGTTCATCGCCGCGCTCAACGTGGAGGCGGCGTGGCAGGGCCAGTTGGTCGAGGCTGCCAAGGGCCGAGATTACGACATTGAGATCAGTCTGCTCGATCCAATTTCGCCCGCCCGACTGTCAGAGGCGCTCGCATCGGTGGCCAATATCGCCGAGTTGCGTCCGACCGACCTGATCTCCGGGTCCGCAGGCCGCGAAGATGGACTGATGCTTGTGCGCACCTATCCCGATGGCGGCCACAGCAGCCTGTCGCTCCGACCAATCGACAGCCTGCCGTCCGACCCTGACTTCATGGTCGGAAATGGAGAAAAAGCGTCGGCAATCGTGCTCAACCAACTGGCCTGGAACCTGCTCGGCCGCCCACCGCTAGATGTGCCGCTGCTATTGGCCGTCGAAGGGCAGACCATGGCGGCAGTGCCCGGGGGCATAGCCCGCCAGATCCTGATGCCCGCAACGGTCTATGTTCCGCAGGACCTGTTCAATGAGCTGGCTGATCATGACGGGGGGGCCAGCGTCCTCCGCCTGGTACTGACTGAAGGCGGCGCCGTGCGTGTCGCGGAAACGGCCGAAGAAGTCTCCGCGGCCCTGATGCAGGCCGGCATAGCCATCGAACAATTGACCACCGAGGCCACGCTGGCGGCGGCGCAATCGGGCCATGTCCTCGTCCTCATCATTGCACTCAAGGCCATGGCCCTGCTGATGGCGGCGGTCGGCAGCATCGGTCTTGCCGCATCACAGGGCTCAAGCGTGGTCGAACGTACCCGCGAGTTCGGCATCATGCGGACCATTGGTGCCGGCGGCGGCGCGCTGATGCGCAACATCCTCGCCGAGGGCCTGATGATTGCCTTCCTCAGCCTGCCCCTGGCGCTGCTTGTCGGCGTGCCGCTCGGCTACAGCATCGGCCAGATGGTGGGAACCCTGTCCTTTGGTCTGCCGCTGCCCCTGACCGTTTCGCCGGAAGCCATCGCCATCTGGGCCCTAATCCTGGCTGTCGGCTCTGTCCTCGCCAGCCTCGCGCCCGCTCGGCAGGCCGCGCGCCTCACCATCCGTCAAACCCTCGCCTACAACTAGGAATCCGAAATGACCCGTCGCACTGTTCTCATCGCCGTCGTCGTGCTGATTGCCATCGGGATTGCGGGCTACGCAGCCCATAATTTCGATATTGTCGCGACAGCCAGATCCCTGCATGGGGGATAGCCAAATGCGCTGCATCGACCCCAGGTCGATGCCGCTTGGATACCTCACGAAGTTAAGAGTTGGTCGTGGGGGGTGAGAAGCAGATGCAACAATATTGCCCCCCCAATGCCGAGGATAGCCCGGCGTCCATCATCGGCCCGGCCAGGCGGTGTGTTCGGCGTCGATGACAAAGGCATGGATATGGCGATGCCCATATCCGGCCAGATGCGGATGGCCTGCGGGCAGGTCATCGTGGCTGTGCTCGATCTCGACCGGATCGCCAGCCGGCCAGAGCCGCGTGGCAGCGAAAACGCCAAAGGCCGCAATCGCGGCCATGGCGATGAACGTAACCTGCATTCCTGCCGTCGCCCCAAGCCAGCCGGCCAGCGGATAGGTGAGGAGCCATGTGGCGTGGGAGAGCGCGAACTGGGCGGCAAACAGGGCTGGACGATCTTCGGGATGGGATGAACGGCGGATTAGGCGCCCGGTCGGGGTCTGGGTGGCGGCATAGCCGATGCCGATGACGAACCACAGCGCCAGGAGCGTGCCGTAGCCGCCGGCAAGACTGCCCGCCAGCATGGTAGCAACAAGCAGTCCCGCCCCACCCAGCATGACGGGCCGGTCGGCGAACCGATCCAGCAGTCTTGGCAGGGCCAGCGCAGCCACCATTGAGCCGCCGCCAAAAGCCGCCAGGGCAATTGCGGTGGCCTGCTGGTCGAGCCCGTAGGACGATTGCACCAGCACCACGGTATTGACGATGACCATGGCCCCGGCGGCCGAAACCGCAGAGGTCAGCGCCAGAAGGCCCCGCAGGCGCGGCGTCTTGAGGTAAATGCGCATGCCGCGGGTGGTGCGGTCGTAGATGCCGCGCGGTGCAGCAGGTTTCGGGCTGGGCAGCACCACAGACACGACCAGAACCGCCGAGGCCAGGAAGCCGATGACGGTCCCGGCAAAGAGACTGTTGAACGATATGACCGTCAAAAGCGCTGCGGCAAGCAGTGGGCTGACCACGCTTTCGAGGTCATAGGCCAGGCGCGAAAGCGACAAGGCCCTGGTGTATTCCTTCTCGTCCGGGAGTACGTCGGGGATGGTGGCCTGGAAGGTCGGCGTAAAGGCGGCTGAGGCCGATTGCAGCACGAAGATCAGGACATAGACCTGCCAGATCTCACTGACGAAGGGCAGCAGAACAGCAACTGCGGCCCGCACCAGATCGAGTGCTACAAGCATGGCGCGGCGGGGCAGGCGCTCGGCAAAGGCCGATGCGATGGGCGCCACGCCGACATAGGCCACCATCTTGATGGCCAGAGCCGTTCCGAGCACTGCGCCTGCATCGGCGCCGGCGAGGTTGAAGGCCAGAAGGCCAAGTGCCACGGTGGCGAGTCCCGTGCCGATCAGGGCGATCACCTGGGCCAGGAACAGGTGGCGATAGGTACGATTGGCGAGCACGGCCAGCATCGGGAGAACCTTCAGAGGTAGCGGGTGATTTCACGGAAGCCGTCAATCGCTGCACGATCGACCGAACCGTCCTGGGTGACCGCGTCATCGAGGCAGTGATCGAGATGATCGTGGATCAGCGTCTTCTTGGCTTGCTGGATGGCCTTTTCGACCGCATGCAGCTGCTGGGCGATATCGACACAGGGCCGGCCGGTCTCAATCATCTCGATCACCGATCTCAGGTGGCCATCGGCCCGCTTGAGGCGCTTGACGATATCGGGGTGGGACGCGTGGAGGTGTTCAGTCATGTGACAAGGCATATCCCCCCAGGGGGGATAATTCAATGTCGCGCGGAGGGGGGGACACAATTACGAATCCCGATTGACCTTGCCACCGTGGGAAGGTGCAAGCTGGCCCGTCTCTGGAGGTGCCACCATGTCGAACGCTCACGCCCACCACCACACCCATGCACATGGCCACGCGTCACATCAGCATGAAGCCAAGTCGCCGCCCACCTTGGTTAAGGACCCTGTGTGCGGGATGGACGTGGACCCATCCATGGCCAGGTTTCAGGCTACTTTCGAGGGTCGAACCTTCTATTTCTGCTCGCAGAACTGCCATGACAGGTTCACGGCGAATCCGGAACAATATGCTGCAGCGGTCCCGGCGCCGACCAAACCCGCGCCCGCCGGGACCATCTGGACCTGCCCCATGCACCCGGAAATCCGGCGGTCGGAGCCTGGCTCCTGCCCCATTTGCGGCATGGCGCTGGAACCGGAAATGCCTACTGTCGATGATGCTCCAAGCGCTGAGCTGCGCGATATGACGCTGCGCTTCTGTGTCGGCACTGCGCTGGCCGCACCGGTCTTCGTCCTGGAGATGGCGGCGCATCTGGTCGATCTGCATGGTGTGTTGTCGGGGCAGGCACTGAACTGGATTCAGCTCGCTCTGGCCACGCCCGTCGTCCTTTGGGCCGGATGGCCATTCTTCGAACGCGGCGTAGCCTCGGTTGCCAATCGGAGCCTCAACATGTTCACGCTGATTGCCATGGGGATCGGCGTGGCCTGGCTCTACTCGATGCTGGCGACTTTGGTGCCGGACATCTTCCCACCATCGATGCGCGGAATGGATGGAGCCGTGCCGGTTTATTTCGAAGCCGCCGCTGTCATCACCGCCCTGGCGCTTCTTGGGCAGGTTCTTGAACTCCGGGCCCGTGAACAGACCTCGGGTGCGATGAAAGCCTTGCTCGGTCTCGCGCCCAAGACGGCCAGGCGCATCCGCCCCGATGGCTCCGACGAGGAAGTGGAGGTCGACGCGGTGATGGTCGGCGATCGTCTGCGAGTTCGGCCCGGTGAAAAGGTGCCGGTCGACGGCACCGTTCTGGAAGGGCGCAGTGCCGTCGATGAATCCATGGTCACCGGAGAATCCATGCCGGTCACCAAGGCCGAGGGCGCGCGGCTGATCGGCGGAACGATAAACCGCTCGGGGGGCCTCGTCATGCAGGCCACCGAGATCGGGCGCGACACCATGCTGTCGCGCATCGTGCAGCTGGTAGCGGCAGCGCAACGATCGCGGGCGCCCATCCAGCGGCTTGCCGATCAGGTATCGGGCTGGTTCGTGCCTTTGGTGATTGTCATCGCTGTCCTCGCTTTCGTGGCCTGGATGGTCTGGGGCCCCGAGCCCCGCCTGGCGCACGCTTTGGTGGCCGCGGTCTCCGTTCTGATCATCGCCTGTCCATGCGCCCTGGGTCTGGCCACTCCTATGTCCATCATGGTGGGTGTCGGCAAGGGCGCCCAGCTGGGTCTCCTGATCAAGAATGCGGAGGCGCTGGAGCGACTGGAAAAGGTTGACACGATCGTGGTCGACAAGACCGGAACGCTGACCGAGGGACGTCCGAGCCTTACCCGGATAATACCTGCGGATGGTTTGGACGAGACCCAGCTCCTGACGCTTGCAGCCAGTCTCGAACGCGCCAGCGAACATCCTCTGGGCGTGGCCATCGTGACCGCAGCGGAGGATCGCAAACTCAAGCTGTCCGCGCCCAGCAACGTTGACTCTCCTGTAGGCAAGGGTCTGACCGGCATGGTCGATGGCAAACGGGTGCTCATCGGCAGTGCCAAATATCTTGAGGCTGAGGGCGTGGAGCTGGGCT
>CAMLKN010000073.1 GCA_946480655.1 uncultured Devosia sp.
GTCGACTTGCCTGCATTGGGCGCGCCGACCAGGGCGATGAAGCCGCAGGATGTATTGGCCAGTTCGTCAGGGGTATTCATTTGCGTTCCTTCCAGACCTTCTGGCGGACGAGGAATTGTTCGGCGACGCGATGCTCCGCGATCTTCTTGGAGGGCCCGACGGCTTCCAGACGATCAAAGCCGGCGAGCTCGACGGCGATGGTGAATTCGGGGGCATGGTCAGGGCCGGTGCGCTCAACCAGCGCATAAGTCGGCGGCTCGAGGCCGCGCGCCTGGGCCCATTCCTGGAGGGTCGTCTTGGCGTCGGCACGATTGGCCTGCCCGTCGGCCAGGTAGTCCTCGAAATGCCGCTCGATGAAGCTGCGGGCCGGTTCCAGCCCGCCATCGAGGTAAATGGCACCGATGACGGCCTCGGTGATGTCACCCAGGATGGCGTCCTTGTCGGCGCCGCCGGAGCGGGCTTCGCTTTCGCCAAGGATCATCTCCGTCCCCAGGTCGAGCTGGCGGGCGATGTCGGCGCAGGTTTCCTTGCGCACGAGCGTATTGAGCGAACGGCTCAGCTCGCCCTCGTTGGAGGTCGGGTAGCGCTTGTAGAGCATGTCCGCCACGACGAGGCCGAGCACCCGGTCACCCAGGAATTCCAGCCGCTGATAGGAACGCTCGATGCGCTTGGCGGGCGAAATGGCGCTCGAATGGGTCAGCGCGCGCTCCAGGAGGTCGGCATTGGCGAAGGTGTAGCCAAGCCGGGCCTGGAGCTTGTCGTGCGTCCTGTCGCGACGGCTCACGGCGCGGCCAGGTTGGTGTCCGGCTGATCGGTATAGACCGAGCGGAACATGCGGTCCCAGCGGACATTGGCCGGCCACTGCCAGATCTGCCAGGGCGGGATATTGTCCTTGATGGAGAAGAAGCGCGCCTCGGCCTTGGCGATCAGGTTGACGGCCGGAACGTAGCCGACCTGGCTCAACACCCGGCTGTCGGCCGACCGGTCGCGGTTGTCGCCCATCATGAAGTAGTGGCCAGCGGGAACGACATATTCCGGGGTGTCGTCGAGCGAGAGATTGTCGCCGATTTCCTGGATGATGTGGGTCGTGCCTTCGGGGAAGGTCTCGCGGTAGACGGTGACCTCGCGGGTGTCGCCATTGCTGTCGGTATCGAGCGCCTTGCCCACTTCCTCGCGCTCAACCATGGTGCCGTTGATGTAAAGGCGGCCCTCACGCACCTGAATCGTATCGCCCGGCAGGCCGACCACGCGCTTGATGTATTCCATGTTCTGCGGCACGGGGCGGAAGACGGCGATGTCGCCGCGATTGGGCTCGCGGCCCATGATGCGGTTGGCGATCGGCAGTTCGAAGTCGAGCAGCGCGAAATCGCCGTAGCGGCCCAACGAGAACGAATGCTTGCCATAGCCCCAGACGAACTTGTTTGCCACGAAGTAGTCACCGATCATGAGCGTCTGCTGCATGGAGGCGGTGGGGATCGAAAAGGGCTGGTAGAGGAAGAAGCGCAGGAAGATCGCGATCAGGAGCGCTTCGACAATGACCACGAAGGTCTCCACCCACTCATTGGTGGCGGACTTCTTGGCGGACTTATCGGCAGGTTGGCTCATGATGCTTCCCGAAAATGCGGTGCGGAAGGGTTAGGCGTTTGCCCGCGCGGGGTCAACGTGCTTCATGTTCGGCCGCTGCGCTCACTTGACCGGCAGGGCCTCGATGATGACGAAAGCCTGGGCGAGGCCGGCGTCGTCGGTGATAGTCAGGTGGATATGGGGCTCGTGACCCTCTGGCACAAGGCGGGCCAGCGCGCGCGCCGCGCCATTGGTCAGTTGCATCGTGGGCTTGCCGGAAGGCAGGTTCACAACCCCCATGTCGCGCCAATAGACGCCCCAGGAAATACCGGTGCCCAGGGCCTTGGAGCAGGCCTCCTTGGCGGCGAAGCGCTTGGCATAGGATGCGGCGCGCTGCGCCCTGCGGTCCGACTTCTTCCGCTCGATTTCGGTGAAGCAGCGCTGGGTGAAGCGCTCGCCATGCCGGTCCAGCGTCTGCTGGACGCGGTGAATCTGGATGAGATCGGAGCCGAGGCCGACGATCATTTCACCCCCTGGATGCCGCGGCTGCCCGGCTTGACGGCGGGAATGGCGGCCAGTTCCGGCGGGAGCTGGTCGGCCGGATAGGCCGGAACCTTGTATTCGATCAGACTCACGAGCGGCACGCCGACATCGGCCTCGCCCCCGGAGCGGTCGATGAGGCAAGCGGCGGCGACGACATTGGCGCCGATTCTGCGCAGCGCATCGACGCATTCGCGGATGGAGAGGCCGGTCGAGACGATGTCCTCGACCACCACGACCTGATCATCGGCATCGATCTCGAAGCCGCGGCGCAACTCGAACTGGCCCTCGACGCGTTCGGTGTAGAGCGCGGGGACGCCCAGGTGGCGGGAGGTTTCGTAGCCGGGGATGATGCCGCCAATGGCCGGCGAGACGACCTTGGTTACGCCCGGAAACTCGGCGCGGATGCGCTCGGCCAGGGCCTTGCAGAGCTTTTCGGTCTGGTGCGCATACTGGAAGACTTTCGCCTTCTGCAGAAAGACCGGCGAGCGCAGTCCCGAGGAGAGGATGAAATGCCCTTCCAGCATGGCGCCGCAATCGCGGAAAATCTGCAGTACTTCCTCTTTATCCATCTCGCGCGCTCCTATCGACACTGCCGTCCCATTCGAGGGTGGAGATCATTCCCGCCTCCCGAATGCCCGCCCGCTGCACTGCGCTGAGGCCAGGACTACGCTTGAGCGTTGCCAGAACATCGGTCAGCTGCGCAAGGTCGCGCACCTCGATTTCAAAGATCATCTGGTGGAAGTCGGGCGAAATCATCCGCATGACCAGATTGTTGATGTTGGCATCGCAGGCCGCGATGGCCGAGGAAATCTGGGCCAGAGACCCCGGCCGGTTGACCGATTCCATGGAAATGACGGTCGAATAGAGCTTCTCGTCGCCCCGCTGCAGGTTCCAGCGCACATCGACCCAGGCCACGTCGCTGTCGTGCTTTTCGATCAGCGCATCGGAGTGGATGGGGTAAACGGTCAGCGGGTTGTCGGGCTCCAGGATGCCCACCAGGCGGTCGCCGGGCACGATGCCTTCGCCCGAAACCGTGACCGGCGTGTGGAAATCGAGCTGCGCCAGGGCCGCCTTGGCGCGGGGTCCGGAGCGCTGGCCGCCCGGCACGCGGAACCGGAACTGGTCAGAACCGCGCAGGGCGAACCAGCCATCGGCGGTGTCGGCCACGGGCAGTTCCAGCTTGCGGCGGCGCTTGCGGATGCCCTTGACCTGCGCGAGAGCGGCGGCAAGCGGCTCGGAGCCGATCTTGCCCTCGCCCACCGCCACCAGCAGATCGCGCTTGTTCTGTTGTTCCAGTGCCTCGGCGAGCGCCCTCCCCTCGGTCTCGTCCAGCATGACGCCTTCGCGTTCCAGCATCATGTTGAGCACGTGCTCGCCCAGGGCATAGGCGCGCTGGGCGGCGGCCTGCCGCACCGCGCGGCGAATGGCGGCGCGGGCCTTGCCCGTGGCGGCAATGCCGATCCAGTTTGAAGGGGGGCGATGATTCTGGTCGCGCAGGATTTCCACCTCGTCGCCCGAGCGCAGTTGGGTAACGAGGGGCAGGATGAGGCCGTTGATCTTGGCGCCGACACAGGTGTCGCCGATGTCGGTATGCAGTGCATAGGCAAAGTCGATCGGGGTCGCCCCCCGCGGCAGGGCGATCAGGCGACCGCGCGGAGTGAAGCAGAAGACCTGGTCCTGGAACAGCTCGAGCTTGGTGTATTCGAGGAAGTCTTCCGTCGATATGCCGGAGGTCAAATGGGAAATGGTTTGCCGCAGCGAGCCATAGGCGTGCGACTCCATCTCGATGCGACCCAGGTTGGCGGAGGCGCCGTCCTTGTAGAGAGCGTGCGCCGCGATGCCGAATTCGGCGATGCGATCCATCTCCTCGGTGCGGATCTGCAGTTCCACGCGCTGGCGGCTGGGCCCGACGATGGTGGTGTGGATCGACTGGTAGTCGTTGTGTTTGGGGACCGAGATATAGTCCTTGAAGCGCCCTGGCACGACCTTCCAGGTCATGTGCACGAGCCCTACGGTGCGATAGCACTCCTCCTCGGACCCCACGATGACGCGGAAGCCGATCATGTCGGAGAGCTGTTCCAGGGCGATCGACTTGCGCTCGATCTTGGAAAAGATCGAATAGGGCGACTTGACCCGCGCCTTGACGCGCGCGGTGATGCCGGCCTCGGCCAGGCGCTCGCTCAGCTCCGCCGTGATCGTGTCGATCGTTTCCTTGTTGTCCGCCTGCATCTGGTCAAGACGCGCGGTGATGGCGGCGTAGTGATCGGGCTGGAGGATGCGGAAGCTCAGGTCCTCAAGCTCGTTGCGCATGTCCTGCATACCCATGCGGCCTGCCAGCGGCGCGTAGATATCCATGGTCTCCTGCGCGATGCGCCGCTGCTTTTCGGGCGCCATGAATTGCAGGGTGCGCATATTGTGCAGGCGATCGGCAAGCTTGACCAGGAGCACGCGAACGTCCTGGCTGATGGCCAGGAGGAGCTTCCTGAGGTTCTCGGCCTGGGCCTCTTCACGCGAGACCAGATTGAGGCGTTCGATCTTGGTGAGGCCGTCGACAATGGTGCCGATCTCGCCGCCGAAGAGTTGGTCGATCTCGGCGCGGGTCGCGTCGGTATCCTCGATCGTGTCGTGCAGCAGGCCCACGGCGATGGAGGCATCGTCGAGCTTGAGCTCGGTCAGAATGGCAGCAACTTCAAGCGGATGATTGAAGTACGGGTCGCCGGAGGCGCGTTTCTGCGAGCCATGCTTCTGCATGGCGTAGACATAGGCCTTGTTCAACAATTGCTCGTCGGCGTTCGGGTTGTAGGCCTGAACGCGTTCGACAAGCTCGTACTGACGCATCATGGAAGTAGTCGCCCGCTCGCTTGTTGGAGCTTAGCGCCTGTATCAGAAATGAAAAGAGCGCCCGACGCATGCCGGACGCTCCCTGATATATTCACGGTGCGCGCTAGCGCAACGCCATTCTCGCGCAGCGCTCATGGCCTTCTCACCTCAAATCGCCCCACCGGGTCGATTTGCCCAACGAGTCGGTTCGAAGTTAGTCGTCCCGACGCTCGGGGGGAGCGAGGCTTTCGATACCGCGCAGCAGTTCTTCTTCGCTGATGGTGTCGAAGTTGATCGCGTCGTCGTCGCCGGCGCTCTCGATCATCGGAGCAGCGCTGGTCTCGGGTTCGTCGACTTCGACATATTTCTGCAGCGAGTGGATCAGGTCTTCGCGCAGGTCTTCCGGCGAAATTGTGGCGTCGCCGATTTCGCGCAGGGCGACGACCGGGTTCTTGTCATTGTCGCGGGGAACAGTGATCTGAGCGCCGGAGGAAATCATGCGCGCACGATGGGCGGCCATGAGAACGAGATCGAACCTGTTCTCGACCTTTTCAATGCAGTCTTCAACGGTGACGCGTGCCACGAACGTCTCCACACTTTGGGGGGATGAAGGGCCGCAATACACGATGGATGCGGCAATGACAAGGCTGACAAGCCCCAAGACAGCCAAGGACCACCAGCTTTACGCGCAGCGGCAAATGTGCGAAGAGGGAATTTAAGATTTTAAAGGTATCGGTGGAATTTAATTAAGGCGCCGTCCCGGACGGTTTTTTCAGCTTCGCCAGCTATTGCCCTGGGAGATTCATCATGGCCATTGATCCACGCGAGAAGATCGCCCTCTTCATCGATGGCGCAAATCTCTATGCAACCTCCAAGGCCATCGGCATCGACATCGACTACCGAAAATTGCTGTCAGAGTTCAGCGCCAAGGCCTACCTGCTGCGCGCGAACTATTACACGGCGCTCGTCGAGGATCAGGAATATTCCTCCATCCGGCCGTTGATCGACTGGCTGGACTACAACGGTTATACCGTCGTCACCAAGCCGGCCAAGGAGTTCACAGACTCCATGGGCCGCCGCAAGGTCAAGGGCAATATGGACATCGAGCTAACCGTCGATGCGCTGGAGCTCTCACCCTATTACGATCATCTGGTGCTGTTTTCCGGCGATGGTGATTTCACGGCCCTGGTGGAAGCGTTGCAGCGCAAAGGCAAGCGCGTGACGGTTGTCTCGACCTTGACGACATCCACGCCAATGATCTCGGATGACCTCCGCAGGCAAGCTGACTTCTTCATGGATGTGGCGGATCTCGCCAAGACGGTCGGCCGTCCGCAAGTTCAGAGGCCGGTCGAGGCTTAGCCGCGGCCACCCTCTTTCATGATGCGGGCCTTATCGCGGTTCCAGTCGCGCTCGCGGCTGGTGGCGCGCTTGTCGTAGTTTTTCTTGCCCTTGCCCACGCCGATCAGAAGCTTGGCCTTACCCTGGTCGTTGAAATAGAGCTTGAGCGGCACAATCGTATTGCCGGCGCGAGCCACTTCCTGGTCCAGCCTGGCAAGCTGCTTCTTGGACACCAGAAGTTTGCGGGGCCGCCTTTCCTCGTGATTGAAGCGGTTGGCCTGCAGATATTCCGGAATGTGCGCATTGATGAGCCAGAGTTCCCCGCGCTCGGGCGATGCGTAGGACTCGGCAATCTGCGCCTTGCCCAGGCGCAGCGACTTGACCTCGGTCCCGGTCAGGACGATGCCGGCCTCGATGGTGTCGCCGATCTCATAGTCGAAGCGCGCGCGACGATTTTCAGCCACCTGCCCGTGGCTGATCCAACCGTTCTTGTTCTTGTCGTTTTTGGCTGCGGCCATGGCTCAAAAGTCTCGAAATGAATTGCCCGGCCCCCGGAACAGGTCCGCGGACCGGGCAATGAGGTACCTGCTCTACTAGATAAGGCCGGCGTGGCGCATTGCAAAGTCCATCGCGTCCTCTGTGGCCTTGCTGACCGGCACGAGCGGCAGGCGCATTTCATTGGCGCAGAGGTTCAACCGGTTTGCCACATACTTGGCCGGCGACGGATTGGGCTCCATGAACAGGTCCTTGTGCAGGAAAGCCAGCTTTTCGTTGATTGCGCGGGCGGCGGTGAAATCCCCGGCCAGCGACAGTTCCTGCATCTGCGCGCAGAGGCGCGGTGCCACATTGGCGGTGACCGAAATACAGCCATTGCCGCCATGGGCGTTGAAGCCGAGGGCCGTACTGTCATCGCCAGAGAGCAGGACGAAGTCGTTGCCGAGACGGACACGCTGCATCGTCGCCCGTTCAAGATTGCCGGTCGCATCCTTGACACCGATGATGTTGGCATGGGCGTCGCGCAGGCGAACGATGGTATCGACCGTCAGGTCGACCGTGGTGCGCCCCGGCACGGAATAGAGAATGACCGGGATGCCGATGGCCTTGGCCACAGCCGAGAAGTGCTGGAACAGGCCTTCCTGATTGGGCTTGTTGTAATAGGGGACCACCGAAAGCACGGCGTCGGCACCCGACTTCTCGGCATGCTGGGCCAGCGATACCGCTTCGGCGGTGGAATTGGACCCGGCGCCGGCGATAACCGGAACCCGGCCCTTTGCGACCTCGATGCAGACCTGGACGATGCGATGATGCTCTTCGTGACTGACGGTGGGGCTCTCTCCGGTCGTGCCGACGGGCACAAGGCCATGCGTCCCTTCGGCAATCTGCCATTCGACAAAGCTGGCGAAGGCTTTCTCATCCACCGCCCCATCGCGCATGGGGGTGATGAGTGCCGTAATCGAACCACGCAGCATTTGTCGGTATTCCTCAATTGGCGCCGGTTTCTGGCCGGCTTTTCCTGTCAGTGATGGGTTCGGGCCCGCGCGGCGCCGAACCGGCGCACCATACTTTCAACAGCGGCTGGCCACAAGGCGGGCGAAACGGCTTGTGACTCGACCTGCACGACCGGTAAATGGGGGCATGAAACCGCTTTTTGCACGCAAGCGCAGGGTTCCCGAGGACCATCCGGCTTTTGCCGGATTGCCAGTGTCGCATGTTACGCTGGCCGATGCGCAGACCCGGGTGGCGGTTCACCTGCGCGGCGCGTTCAGGCGGACAAGCATGCCGCTCGTGTGCCTGGCTGGCTACCACCGCAACATGAGCGATTTTACGGCTTTTGCCGATTATTTCCAGAGACTTGGGCCAGGCAACTGGCCGCTTGTCCTGGTCGATTTGCCCGGACGCGGTCGCTCGGATGACCGGCCGTCAAACGCCCCATATAGCACGCTGGCTGATGCGAACGACGTGGCCGATATCTTGGCGGCCCTGGGCATCGGCCGGGCGGTCGTGCTCGGCCAGGGTCATGGCGGACAGGTCGCGATGGCCCTGGCCGCCCACCGGCCGCTGCTGGTGGGCGGCACGATACTGCTCGACGCAGGTCCGGTGACAGATTCGCGCGGCATCGTGCGGTTGCGCAACAATCTGGCCCATATTGCCGGCCTGCGTGGTCCCAAGGCGGTCACTGCCGGGTTTCGCCGCATGCTGGGCGGCGACTATCCCGGCCACGGAGAGGCCGAACTCGACGCGCTGGCGCTGCGCAGCCATTGGTTCGACAAACGCGGACGGCCTCACCCCCTGTTCGACATGAGATTGATCGATCAGATCAAGGATATCAGCTTCGACGATATTCTCGTCGCGCAGTGGCCGCTCTACGAGGCGCTAAAGTGTGCGCCACTGATGCTGTTGCGCACGCAACTGACCGATCAGGTACGGCGCGAGACATTTGAGGAAATGGTGCGGCGGCGGCCCGACGCCGAGGCCATCACCATTTCCGGCCAGGGTTCGCCGGCGCTGTTCGACGACCATGCCGAAATCGAAGCGGTGGCGGAGTTCGTATTCCATGTTGCCGGCCGGACGAGACGCGCGGCTTAGCGGCTCCTGATCTGGCCGTTCAGGCCGCCGAGGTGGCCGTCACCAGCAGGATGGCCTGTTCGACCCATTGCTCGCGGCGGATGCGGCCCTTGACGGCGATCCGGCCCTCCAGCCAGTCGATGTTGGACGGCGTCCAATTGGCTATCTGATCGAGGTGATAGACACCCAGATCATTGAGCGCCGATTCCGTCTTTGCGCCTATCCCCTTGATCTGCTTGAGGTCGTCTGCCTTTCCTCCCCGCGGCGCGGGCAGTTCGGCGGGGCGCTGTGCAACCTGGACCTGGGGAGCTGGCTGCGGTGCGGCATCCTCGCGCTCAACCGCTCCAGCCAGTCGGCGGGCAGCCGATTGCTTTGCCTGGGCCTGCCGCGCGGAGGCCTGCGGGGCGATGGCGGCGGCTTCAGCCTGAAGCTTCGGCTCAAAGCGCGGCCGCGCAGTGAGGGATCGCACCGCCATGTGGGCGAGGTAGCCCAGCACGCAGCCGGCCAGATAGGCGACGAGGATCAGCAGGCTCACTTCGATTGCATGATCGAGGATGATCACCGCGCCCCCTCATCGGGCCTGGTGCTGAGGCTCAGCCAACCGGTAACGAGCCCGACCACCCCCGCGATGGCCATGAAGGGCCAGTAGACGCTTATCAGAAACAGGACCGCGTTGAAGAATGACGCCATATCGTTCCCAGTCAGTCCCCGCGCACCGAAACCACGATGCGGCGGTTCCTGCGCTTGCCGTCGGCCGTCTCATTGTCGGCGACGGGCTGGCTCTCGCCATAACCGATGGCGTAAAGCCGTGCTGGCGAGACACCGCGCTCGATCAGGGCTCCCACAACGGCTTCGGCACGCGCCACCGACAGGGCCAGATTGAGCCGGTCGTCGCCATCGGCGTCGGTATGGCCTTCGACCTCGACGGCCGCATCGGGGCAGAGCATCAGTGCTTCGGCGAAGGCGTCGAGCTCAGGGCCTGCGCCCGCGGCAATAATGGCGGCACCCGACTGGAACAGGATGGCATTGTGTGCGGACAGTTCGGCCAGACGCGCCTGGCACTGTGCCAGGCCGGACGGGGCGGTCAGATCGGTCGCCCACGCATCGCCAAGGCCGGCGATTTCGGTTTCAATTGCCGACAGAGCCTCGCGACTCATGGCCTCACCGCTGAGCGACCAGG
>CAMLKN010000074.1 GCA_946480655.1 uncultured Devosia sp.
CACCCCCACCTAGCTCTGCTACGGCCCCAAGGGGCCTAGCGACGCTACCTCCCCCGTCAAGGGGGAGGTGAAGATCGGTGTCACCCCAAGAACGGCAGCTCCGGCCCGATCGGGATGATCCGGTGCGGGTTGATGGTGGTGTGGCTCCAGTAATAGTGCGTGCGGATATGGTCGAGATCGACCGTTTCCTTGACACCCGGCACTTCGTAGAGCGCCTTGAGATAGTGCGAGAGGTTGGGGTAGTCGGCGATCCGCTTCCGGTTGCACTTGAAGTGGCCGACATAGACAGCGTCGAACCGCACCAGGGTGGTGAAGAGCCGCCAGTCGGCTTCGGTCACGGTGTCGCCGGTCAGATAGGCGCTGTCGCCCAGCAGATTTTCAACCCAGTCGAGCGCCTCGAAAAGCTTTGAGACGGCCTCGTCATAGGCTTCCTGCGTGGTGGCAAAGCCGGCCTTGTAGACGCCATTGTTGATGTCGTCATAGACGCGGGCATTGATGGCGTCGATCGTCTCGCGCAGGTCGGTCGGGTAGTAGTCATCCGTGTTGCCGGTCAATTCGTTGAAGGCCGAATTGAACATGCGGATGATTTCCGAACTTTCGTTGGAAACGATGGTGCCGGTCTTCTTGTCCCAGAGCACCGGCACGGTCACGCGGCCGGTATATTCGGGCTCCGCCTCGGTATAGACCTGCCAGAGCGTCTGCTTGCCGAAGAGGGCATCGCCGGTCGAGCCTTCCTCGGTCTTGAAGCTCCAGCCGGTTTCGTCGGGCATCTTGGGCGAGACGACCGAAACCGAGATGAGCTTGTCCAGTTCCTTGAGCTTGCGGAAGATCAGCGTCCGGTGTGCCCAGGGACAGGCGAGGGAAACATAGAGGTGGTAGCGATCCACCTCGGCCGCAAAGCCACCCTCGCCGCTGGGGCCGGGTGATCCATCGGCCGTCACCCAGTTGCGGAAGCCGGCCTGGCTGCGCACGAATTTCCCGCCCGTATTGGCGGTATCATACCACTGGGTCGACCACTTTCCGTCTATCAAACGTCCCATATCGGGCCCCTTTCGGTCATCTTGCTGTCGGCTTGGGCGTCCATTGTTGGGTGGCGCCGCGTCTGGTGTTGAACCCTAGCTAGGGGCTGATCGTTGCGATCGGAAGGCGAACAGGCGGCAACATACTGTTGTGCATTTGTGAACCGACCCCCTCGCAGAACAAGGAAATTGGAAGCATGAGCCCAATATTCCCATTTACGGCCACCCAAGCTGGTGCTAATGCGCATTCAGACGTGGAGGCGTCCAGGATGGTGAAGGTTTTGCAGACGAACCGACGACCCTAGGCGGTCGTTTCGAGCGGTAGGCCCAAGGGCTGACCGCGTCTTGTCCTGCACATTCCTTTCCCTGGATGCACACCGATGACCACGCTCGTTGCGGCCGAGGCCGCTTCCACCCTTGTTGCCGGCCAGCCGACTGTTCGCGCCGCCACCGCGGCTGACGACGCCTTCGTCGAAGAGCTGCAGGCCATTGCCTTCGGTCCGGGCCGGTTTGCCCGCACGGCCTTCCGGGTGCGCGAGCGCTTTCCCATCGACCCCAGCCTCAGCCTCATCGCCGAGGTGGATGGCACACCCTGCGGTTCGGTGTGGATGACGCCGATCAGCGTGGGCGGCAGGAAGGGGTACCTGCTCGGACCGCTGGCGACCCACCCCAATTTCCGCAAGCGGGGTGCCGGCAAGCTCCTGGCGCGCGAAGTGTCGAAGCTGGCGCTGGAGCGTGGCGAAGGTGAGTTCGTGCTGTTGGTCGGTGACCAAGACTACTATTGCCCGCTTGGCTGGGAGACCACGACGCCGGGCAATATCCAGTTCCCCGGCCCGGTCGACCCCAATCGCGTGCTGCTGATGGCCGAGGACAAGACCCTCGCCAAGTCGCTCAAGGGCAGCATTGCGGCATTTGACGCGGGTCGGTGACGTCGAAAACAGATGCGGACCGGGGGCGGCTTGATTAAACTCAGGCCGCCCCTCTCGTTTTTGTCGGATCGTCCCTTGGCCCCAAGCCTCGAAATCGTCCAGATGCTGACGCCCAGACTGCTCGGCGAGCCTCCTTCGCTGGAGTCGGCGGTGGATCTGGTGCCGGACTGGCAGCCTCTCAAACCCTTCGAGCGGCCACCCGTGCCGGCGGCGGTGCTGATCGCGCTGGTGCGGCGTCCCGAGGGACATACCGTGCTCTATACCGAGCGCTCGCCCGACCTGCGGGCCCATTCCGGCCAGGTGGCCTTTCCGGGTGGCAAGATCGATGGCGCCGATGCCGGGGCGGCGGCTGCGGCCTTGCGCGAGGCCAAGGAAGAAGTGGGGATGCAGCCGGAGGACGCTACGATCCTTGGCTACATGCCTACCTATTATACCGGCACCAACTATCTCATTACGCCGGTGGTGGCCGAGGTGACGCCGAGCGGCCCGTTCGTGCCCAATCCAGGGGAAGTGCATTCGGTCTTCGAAGTGCCGCTGAGCCGGATACTTGCCCACGAAACCTATGGACGGTTCCGCATCAGCCGCGGCGGCAAGGAGCATTCGACCTGGCAGATCGACCACGATGGACATGTCATCTGGGGGATTACCGCCAACCTGACGCGCCTGTTCCGGGATCGGGTGATGGGCGAGGTGGCCGCGTGATTCCCGACCGGATCGAGAATGCCGAATGGCTGCAGCGGCCGGCGGTTCAGACCATTCTCTCGGTGCTGGAGGGCGGGGCGGGGCGGACCCGGGTCGTGGGTGGCGTGGTGCGCGACAGCCTGATCGGGCGGATGCGCGAGCACGCCGATATCGACATGGCCACCGAACTGCTGCCGGTGGCGGTGATGCAGAAGGCGCGGGCCGCCGGGATCGACGCCTATCCCACCGGCATCGACCATGGCACCGTAACCCTGCGGCTCGATGACACCGCAGTCGAGGTGACGACGCTGCGCCAGGATGTGGCAACAGACGGCCGTCGTGCGCAGGTGCAGTTCGGCACCAACTGGGTAGCCGATGCCGAGCGCCGGGACTTCACCCTCAACGCCCTCTATTGCTTTGCCGATGGGCGGCTGTTTGACCCGCTGGGTGGGGTGACCGATCTGCTCAATGGCCGGGTGAGGTTCATTGGCGACGCCACGCAGCGCATTGCCGAGGACGGGTTGCGCGTCTATCGCTTCTTCCGGTTTTCGGCGAGCCATGGCGGGGAGGAGTTCGATGCCGAGGGGCTGGCGGCCTGCCGGGACGCGGCAGAGGACCTGGACCACATTTCGCGCGAGCGGGTCGGCGCCGAGATGATGCGGATGCTGGCTCTGCCGCGCATTGCCAAGACCATTGGTGTCATGGACCGGTTCGGCCTGGTCCGAGTCGAGCCGGGCGCGGCGCAGACGTTGGCGCGTTACGAGGCGCTGGGCGGGCATTCGGCGACAGCGCGCCTGGCCCTGCTCGGACGGGAACACCTGGAGACAAGGCAGGTCGACTGGCGCCTCAGCAAAGCCGTGGTTGCCCATGCGGCGCAGATTGCCGAGGCTGCCGCCATGCTCCGGCGCGGCGACGTCGGCTGGGCCGCCTACCGCTTCGGCGAGGATGCGGTGGAAGGGCTGGCCGTGGCGGCAGCGGAGGAGGACTGGCCGCGCGAGCGCCTGGCCGAAATGGCGCGCGACCTCGGGCGCCTGCCGGTTGCCCCCCTGCCGGTGGGCGGCTCGGACCTCACCGCGCGCGGCATGAAGCCTGGCCCCGACATGGGGGCGGCCATTGCCATCATGGAACGGGCCTGGGTGGAGAGCGGCTTCAGCCTCGACAAGGATGCGCTACTGGAGCGGATCTTCCACTGATGCCAACGAAAAGCCCCGGCGAACCGGGGCTTGAGGATGAGCTAATGCTTTGTCGGTCGACCCATATCGTCAACATCGACAATACGCTCCTTGATCCGCTCGACCATTTCGGGACGGACTTCGGTTTCCCCGTTTAGGGTGCGCATGTTCTCCACCGCGCGGCGCACGACCTCAGCCACGGTCTCGGCCTCGGCGCGCCAGGTGGACCCTGGAATGAGCGTCCCGGAATCAAAGCGTTTCATTGCTGAACCTCCTCATCTCTCGCAATGGACAGTCTGATGAAACGCGTCGATCGGCATTGGGTTCCACTATTCGTCCGGGAAAATTCCGATATCGGACAGACCCTCGATCCAGGTGGCGCCATCGCGGCGGATCACTGTGCGGGGAACGATGCCGGTCTCCTCGGCAATGGCCTCCGCCAAGGGGACCGAATGGGTGACCACCCAGACCTGGGTCCGCTCGGCGGCCCTGGCAATGGCCCGGGCCAAGGCCGGCAGTAGGTCGGGGTGTAGAGAGGTTTCCGGCTCGTTGAGGGCGATGAAGGGTGGCAGGCGGTAGGCGAGCAGCGCCCCGAGCAGGGCGAGGAATTGCAGCGTGCCATCGGAGAGTTCGGCGGGCCCGAAAGGCCGATGCGGCACTTCGGGGAAGATCATCGAGAAACTGGCGTCGCGTTCAGGCGGTGGGATGTCGAGCCGGGCGCCAGGAAAGGCCTGGTCGATCGCCGCGTCGAGATCGACGGTGTCGCCGCGAATGTGCTTGAGCGTGGCCAGCACGGCCCCGAGATTGCCTCCGTCCGCATCGAGCGTGGGGGACGTTACCGCCAGCGACGGTCGCCGCAGCGGCGAGCCGGCATCGGTGCGGAAGCCATGGTAGAAGCGCCATTCGGCCAGCATGTATCGGACGGCATCGAGTTCGGGCAGGGTGCCGCGCAGGGCGGAGAGGGCGGTTTCGCTGGCAAGGAGCGGATGGTCGAGCTGGCGCAGTCGGCCGGTCTCATCGCGATACCAGGCCGAGGGTCCCTTGCGCTCGAGCAGGGTTACGCTCCGCCGTCCGGACAGAACCAGGCTCTCGGCCTTGATCTGCGGCTCCTGCTCGAACACGGCCTCGTAACGGTCACCGAAGCCGATCTCAACCGAATAGCGCGGCACAAAGGCAGCTTCGTCGTCTCCCGGCAAGATCGTGTCGAGCCCGACTTCGAAGATAAGTCTGGGTCTGTCGTTGACGCTGCGCGGCCCGGCCCACATGGCCGAGGCGAGGCCACCTTCCCGCGCCAGGTTGAGGACAAGGTCCCCGCTGGCGGCGGCATGCACCAGCTCAAGGCCACGATAGAGATTGGTCTTGCCCACGCCATTGCCGCCGACGAGCACTGTCAGGCGCTTCAAGGGGAAGCGTATGGATCGGATCGAGCGGTAGCCGGTAATCTCAAGGTCGGTGAGGGACATGGGTGCGATGTTAGCCGGATGTGACAGGCGGGTTCCATAGGCGTTTCCACGCACTGCGCCGTCCTCGGGCTCGACCCGAGGACCAGTCGCCACATCGCAGCCCTTATTGATTGGCCCTCGGGTCAGGCCCGAGGGCGGCCTCCGGTTTGCCGCTACCTCAGGGCCACTTCACTGCCGGGGGCAGGGAGGACAGGATGGAATTGACGTTGCCGCCGGTCTTGAGCCCGAATGTCGTGCCCCTGTCATAGAGCAGGTTGAACTCGACATAGCGGCCGCGGCGGACGAGCTGTTCGTCGCGCTCGGCCTCGGTCCAGGTCTTCTCGAAATTGCGACGTACCAGCTTGGGATAGATGCCGAAAAAGGCTTCGCCTACGGCCTGGGTGAAGGCGAAGTCGGCGTCCCAGTCGCCGGAATTGAAGTGGTCGTAGAAGATGCCGCCAATGCCGCGCGGCTCATTGCGATGGGGCAGGAAGAAATATTCGTCGCACCAGGCCTTGAATCGGTCGTAGTCGACGCCCGGGCGGTTCTCGCAGGCGGCCCTCATGGCGGCGTGGAAGTCCACCGTGTCGGGGTCGGTCTGGGTGCGGCGCGCGTCGAGCACCGGGGTCAGGTCGGCGCCACCGCCCCACCACTGCCGGCCGGTGACGATCATGCGGGTGTTCATGTGCACGGCCGGCACATGCGGGTTCCAGGGATGGACGATGAGCGAAATGCCCGCGCTCCAGAAAGCGGTGCCGGCTTCCGTGCCCGGCATCTGGCGGGCGAATTCTTCCGTGAAGTGGCCGTGTACGGTCGAGATGTGGACACCGGCCTTTTCGAAGACGCGGCCATGCAGCATCGACATTTCGCCGCCGCCGCCGGCCGCGCGATCCCAGGGGCTGCGCTCAAAGACGCCCGGCGCCATGTCGGCATGGGGGCCGCTGACCTCGCGCTCGATGGCTTCGAATTCGGCACAGATGCGGTCGCGCAGGGTGCGGAACCAGGCGCTGGCCAGGGATTTCTTGGTGTCGATATCGGCAGGAAGGGTCATGGTGGGGGAATGGACCTTCAGGCCAGTTCTGTAAAGTGCTGTGTCTGCCGCAGGGCCTCGCCCAGGACCATGCTGCCGGCCAGCGCCACATTGATCGAGCGCAGACCTGAACGCATGGGGATACGCAGCCTGAGGTCGCAGATCTCCGCAACGGTATCCGGTACGCCCGCACTTTCGCGGCCGAGCAGCAGGATGTCGTCCGCCCGGAAGCTGGCCGCGTAGGCCGACTCGCTGGCCTTGGTGGTCAGCAGTACCAATCGCCGTCCCTCAGCCCGGCGCCAGTCCTCGAAGGCGGCAAAGCTTGCATGCTCGACCAGCGCTGCCTTGTCGAGATAGTCCATGCCGGCGCGGGCGAGGTTCTTGTCGGTGAGCGCAAATCCGGCCGGGTGGATGACATGGACGGTGACGCCAAGGCACGCGCCCAGGCGGAGCAGCGTGCCGGTATTGGCGGCGATATCGGGCTGGTAGAGCGCGAGAGAAACGGTCATCGGGCGTCCTCTGCGGTCGCCATGGCGACCGGATTTCGGGGCTGCCTCGGGTATAGTGTCGCAGTTGTGCGCTGTCACGGCGCGCGCACTGGACAAGTTCCTATGACAGTGCAAAAAGACCTGACCTGACGGGCCGCTTGAGGGCGGACGGCGGTCGATTCCGTTTACGCGGGCGATCATGCCGGGGCCGGCTCCGTCAATTGTGCATCGTACGGGGATACGGACCTTGGCCACGCAAGCAGAACATTCATCCACCAACCGGCGCGACTTTCTCTATGTCGCCTCCGGCGCTGTCGGCGCGGTCGGCGCTGCCGCAGTGGTCTGGCCGCTGATCAATCAGCTCAACCCCGACGCTTCGACCCTGGCCCTGGCCAGCATCGAATTCGACGTCAGCGCCATTCCCGAAGGCCAGTCGGTGACCATCACCTGGCGCGGCCTGCCGGTCTTCGTGCGTCACCGCACTGCGGCCGAAATCGAGGAAGCCAAGGCAGTTCCGCTCAGCGACCTCAAGGATCCGGAAACGGACGAGCAGCGCACCAAGGAAGGCCACGAACAGTGGCTGGTGATGATCGCCAACTGCACCCATCTGGGCTGCATCCCGGTCGGTGAAGCGGGCGACTTCGATGGCTGGTTCTGCCCGTGCCACGGATCGCACTATGACTCGGCCGGCCGCATCCGCCGCGGTCCCGCGCCCAAGAACCTTGTCGTGCCACCTTATGAATTCGTCAGCGATACGCTGATCCAGATCGGTTAGTGGGGGCTTTTCCGATGTCCGAACATTCGACTTACACGCCCGGAAACGCCGTCGAGAAGTGGCTCGACGACCGTCTGCCGATCATCCGGTTCTCCAAAGAGCACCTGATGGATTTTCCCACACCGAAGAACCTCAACTACTGGTGGACCTTCGGCGCCATCCTGGTGATGTGCCTCGGTGTGCAGATCGTCACCGGCATTATCCTTGCCATGCACTATACGCCGAACGTGGCCATGGCCTTCGACTCGGTGGAACACATCCGCCGTGACGTGAATGGCGGCCGCGTCATCCAGGCCGTCCACGCGGTGGGCGCCTCGATGTTCTTCGTGGCCCTCTACATCCACATGTTCCGCGGTCTGTTCTACGGCTCCTACAAGGCGCCGCGCGAGATCATCTGGATCCTGGGTGTGCTGATCTTCATCCTCACCGTCGCCACCGCCTTCATGGGCTACATCCTGCCCTGGGGCCAGATGTCCTTCTGGGGTGCCACGGTTATCTCGAATATCTTCTCGGCCATTCCGGTGGTCGGCGAGAACATAAAGCAGCTGGTGCTGGGCGGCTTTGCCGTCGGCAACCCGACGCTCAACCGCTTCTTCTCGCTGCACTACCTGCTGCCCTTCGTGATTGCCGCCATCGTGGCGCTGCATATCTGGGCGCTGCACGTTCCGGGCAACAACAATCCGATCGGCGTCGAGGTGAAGGAAAGCCGCGATACCGTGCCCTTCCATCCGTACTATACGATGAAGGATCTGTTCGCGATGGTGGTCTTCATGATCCCCTTCGCCTGGTTCGTGTTCTTCGCCCCCGATATCCTGGGCCACCCCGACAACTACATCATGGCCAACAGCCAGGTGACGCCGGCCCATATCGTGCCCGAATGGTACCTGCTGCCGTTCTACACGATCCTGCGCGCCATCGACTTCAACGTGCTGTTCATTGACAGCAAGCTGGGCGGCGTGATCGCCATGGGCGGCGCGCTGGTCATGCTGCTGATCGTGCCGTGGCTCGATACCGGCAAGGTGCGCTCGGGCACCTTCCGTCCGATGTTCAAGTGGTTCTACGCCCTGTTTGCCATCAACTTCGTCGGCCTCACCTATCTGGGTGCCCAGCCGGCCGAAGGCATCTACACGGTGCTGGCCAAGGTCTGCACGGCCTACTACTTCCTCTACTTCCTGGTCATACTGCCCGTTCTGTCGCGCATCGAAGTGACCAAGCCACTGCCGACCAGCATTTCCGAGAGCGTTCTCGGCAAGGCACACGCGTGATCGGGGCGATAGACATGTTCAAGACCAAGTTCATCATCGCCGCTGTCGCCGCCTTCGTGGGCCTATCCGGCATGCAGGCGCAGGCCGCTGAAGCTGGCGCCCATATCGAGCGCCAGAACTGGAGCTTTGCGGGCATTTTCGGTACCTATGACGAGCACCAGCTGCAGCGCGGCTTCCAGGTGTTCCGCGAAGTCTGCTCGAGCTGCCACGGCGCCCGGCTGATCTCGTTCCGCAATCTTGCTGAAGAGGGCGGCCCGGGCTTTTCGGAAGAGCAAGTCAAGGCGCTGGCGGCCGAATACGAGATCGCCGACCCCACGGCCGAAGGTGGCGTGCGTCCGGGCATTCCGGCCGACCGCTGGCCCTCGCCCTTCGCCAGCGACCAGGAAGCCCGCGATGCCAATGGCGGCTCGCTGCCGCCGGACTTCTCGGTACTGGCCAAAGCCCGTGGCGTGACCGACCCGTTCCCGAACTGGGTGTTCAATTACTTCACCGGCTACCAGGAAGGCGGCGCGGATTATATCCACGCGCTGCTCAATGGCTACCACGAGGAAGTGCCGGAGACGGCCCCGGAAGGCTTCGAGCTGGCCGAAGGCAAGTATTACAACGACTACTTCCCCGGCCACGCCATCGGCATGGCCCCGCCGCTGGCGGATGGTTCGGTTGCCTATGTGGCGGGCGAGGATGGTGTCGAGGTTCCGCAGACCCTCGAGCAGTATTCCACCGACGTGGCCGCCTTCATGATGTGGATGGCCGAGCCGCACCTCGTCAGCCGCAAGCAGACCGGCTTCGTGGTCCTGCTGTTCCTGGTGCTCTTCGCCGGCCTCATGTACGCCACCAAGCGCAAGCTCTGGGCGGGTATTGAGCACTGACCCACGGCGGCGCTTGGCGCCGCCAAAACTCCCCGGTGGGGAGTTTTGAGTGGGTCAGGCCCGAAGCGCTGTGTGCGCAGGGCATGCACCGGCGGTTACGTTCAAGGGGGCCTCTCTGGGCCCCCTTTGCTTCTGCGCTCCGTCGCGATCAATTGCGCGGCCGCGTCACCCCGCCCCCTTGCCTTCGCGCCTGC
>CAMLKN010000075.1 GCA_946480655.1 uncultured Devosia sp.
TCGCTGCGCCATCGCGGATATCCTTGGCGCCCGGCGCGTCGACATGGCGATAGCGCGCTTCGATGAAGCTGTAGAGTCCGAAAGCGACGAGGCCGACCGCGGCCGCCGCATAAAGCACGGATCCAAAAGGAAGCGAGCGGAGCCAATCGAGAGCCTCCGACGTGCCGCCCGCCTGTTCCGGGCTGACAGTAATCGCGGCATAGATGATGAAGCCCCCGGTGACGGCAAGGAGCAGGCCGCGCGCCGCGAGACCGGCGCCGCAGACAGGCTTGAGCAACGCCTCGTGGGTCCTGGGAAGCCTGACGCGCTTGCGATAGCTGCCGGACAGACCGCGCCAGATTTGGAGCACGCCGGCCACTATGAGGGCCAAGCCGCCCAGCCCCAGCAGCACGTTGCCCAAGGGCAGCCTCAGCGCCGTGGCCACGATACCCTGCTGTCCGCCCGAGCCGGCACCAGCGCCCGCCCCTGAGACCGCCGTGGCCAGAGCGCCGAAGGCAAGGGTACCGTTCGCCAAAGCGCTGCCGAAATTGCCCGTCCGGATGGCCATGGCCTTCGCAGTGCTGCCCTGGTGATCGGCATCAAGGATCGCCTGGGCGAGGCGCCACAGGACATGGCCCACGAGGCCCAGGGCGACAGCGCCAAGCAGCACCCTCCCCAGAGGCTGGGTCAGGAGCGTGGAGAAGGCCCCTTCTGGCGAAGCCTCGGCTCCGGCGCCCAGAAGAGCAATGCCGCCCAATATGGCATAGACGATGCCTCTTGCAGCGTATCCCAACCTCGCGAGGCGTTCGAAATTGTTGCTCACTTGACCCTCCAGACTACTAGGGTGGCAACGTCGCGCCCGCTTCGCCGTTCCGCCTGAGACGCCCATTTACCGCTTTTCCCGGTCAGAGGACCAAGACCGTTGACAGTCAAAGGGTTTGCGCTATGGTCCGCGCCGCTGGCTTATCCCAATGGCGGGCGGCATTGAACCGTCTGCTTTCTCTTGGGAAACCAGCGGGACATTGGTGCCTTGCCACAAGCGGCGACCGTTCCGGTGTCCATCTGCGGATGCTTGCAGTGTTTCCTTTCCATCCGCAGTCTGGCAAGGGCCGCTCGCCCCAAGGACGGAACTTGCAGAACTCCAATGACCGACGCACCGGCCCGAATACTTCGGTCCGGCCAGGCATCGGGCAGCACCGTTGAGTGGAACGACCGACTTGACCGAAGACTTCTCCGGACTGGGCCTATCCAGCAAGGTTACCGATGCGGTGGCCGCTGCGGGTTACAACAAGCCAACCGAAATTCAGGCGCAGGCCATTCCTCACCTTCTGCAGAAGAAGGATCTGATCGGCATTGCGCAGACCGGCACGGGCAAGACGGCGAGCTTCGTCCTGCCCATGCTGACCCTGCTCGAGAACGGCCGCGCCCGCGCCCGCATGCCGCGCACGCTCATTCTTGAGCCGACGCGCGAACTCGCGGCGCAGGTCTCCGAAAATTTCGAGAAATATGGCAAGAACCACCGCCTGACGATGGCCCTGATCATCGGCGGCGTCTCGTTCGAGGACCAGAACAAGAAGCTCGATCGTGGCGTGGATGTGCTGATCGCCACGCCCGGCCGTCTGCTCGACCAGTTCGATCGCGGCAAGATCCTGCTGACGGGCGTCGAAATCCTCGTCATCGACGAGGCCGATCGCATGCTGGACATGGGCTTCATCGACGACATCGAAAAGATCGTCAATCGCCTTCCGCCGCGCCGCCAGACGATGCTGTTCTCGGCCACCATGGACTCCCAGATCGAGAAGCTGACCAAGAAGTTTCTCAAGGATCCGGTGCATGTCCAGGTTTCGCGCGCCGCCTCGACGGCTGACACGATCGACCAGAAACTGGTGAAAGTGTCGTCCAAGCCGGACGAAAAGCGCGCTGCCCTGCGTGAGCGCATCGACGCATCCGAAGGGCTGACCAACGCCATTATCTTTTGCAACCGCAAGCGCGACGTGGCCACCCTGGCCAATTCGCTCAAGCGCCACGGCTATAGCGTCGGCGCCCTCCATGGCGACATGGACCAGAAGAGCCGCATGGAAACGCTCGATGCGTTCAAGACGAACAAGCTGACCCTGCTGGTGGCCAGCGACGTGGCGGCCCGCGGGCTCGACATTCCGGCAGTGAGCCATGTGTTCAACTTCGACGTGCCCGTGCATGCCGAAGACTACGTGCATCGCATCGGTCGTACCGGCCGCGCCGGGCGTTCGGGCGTTGCCTACACCCTGGTTGCGCCAGCCGACGGCAAGCATCTCGATGCAATCCTCAAGTTGATCCAGAAGCCGATCGACTGGCTAGAGGACAAACGAGAAGCAAAGTCCGCCAACGGTGCAGATGCTTCGGCAGAAGCGGAAGCAAAGCCGAAGCGTGGGCGCAGGGGGCGTGCAGAGAAGGAAACGGCCGAGGCAGCCAAGGCGCCGCCAGCGGCGGTGACCGCGGCGAAGGAGACACCTTCCCAACCGCGTGCCAACCGTCGGCAACGCCCCGCTCAGAAGGTCGAAGTGCAGGATGCGGACTCGCCGTTCGGCGACGCGGGACCGGTCCCCGCATTCTTGTTGCGTCCCGCCAGGCTTCCCGAATAATACGACAGCACTATTGGCCAAAAGCCGAGAGAATCTTGTTGAGGGCCGATTGAGTTGTGGGTGTGTGGGGCTGTATCTAATGCCCACGACTCGTTTATCGTAGAACGATCCGGTAAGGGCGCAGAGGGGCGCGGGGTGGGCAGTGTCGGACCAGGAATTCACGCGTACCTTGGGCTATGCCAATGCAGCGTTCGACCTGCTCAAACGCAGCGGGATTCCGCCCTATCCGCAATTCTATGAATTGCTCTATACCTATGCGACCGGTGTGAACCCGTCGCTGAACAACCGCATCAATGCGATTTTCCGTAGCGGCACGGTACCCACATCTGACCTGGCCGAAACACTCTACAACGAGTTCCTGAAGTCCGACGTCAATGACCGGATGTCGAGCGTTTCGGAGCGCATGCATGCGCGTATCGAAGCGGTGCATGAAGCCATCGATAGCGCCATGACCACGGCCAATGCCTATTCCGGCTCGCTGCAATCCGCGAGCGGTGATCTCGAGCGTGATCTTACCGGCGAGGACATGAAGCTGCTGGCAACCCGCCTGCTGGCCGAAACCCGCCGGATGCAGGAGACCAACCGGCAGCTCGAAACCAAGCTCGAGGCGTCGCGCGAGGATATTGCCGCGCTACAGCGCGACCTGGACGATGTTCGCCGCGAGTCCATGCTCGACCCGCTGACCAAGATCGCCAATCGCAAGAGCTTCGACGAGGGCCTCGATGAAGCCATCCGCGAAGCCGCGACGTCGGGGCAACCCCTTTCGCTGCTATTGGTCGATATCGACCATTTCAAGACCTTCAACGACACATACGGGCACCAGACCGGTGATCAGGTGTTGCGGCTTGTTGCGATGACCCTGAAATCCAACATCAAGGGCAAGGATCTCGCGGCGCGCTATGGCGGCGAGGAATTCGTGGCCATCCTGCCCTGGACCGACCTCGAGGGTGGCCTGATCGTTGCGGAGAATATCCGCAAGGCCATTCAGGCCAAGGAACTCCTGAAGCGTTCGACAAACGAAAAGCTGGGCCGCATCACGGCTTCGTTCGGTGTCGCCTCATTCCGCCCCACCGACAATGCCATGTCCCTGATCGAACGCGCCGATCGCTGCCTCTATGCGGCCAAGCGTGCCGGCCGCAATCGCGTTGTCAGCGAGTCCGAATTGATCGAAATCGAGGAAGCGCCGGCGCAAGGCGCGTCGGCGGCCTGATCAGTTCGTCGGCGTCAGTTCGACGCCAAGTCCCCGCAGCATGTCCCAATAATCGGGATAGGTCTTGCCGGTGCAGGCAGGGTCAAGGATCACGATATTGGGCAGCTTGAGCCCAGCAAGGGCAAAGCTCATCGCGATCCGGTGGTCGTGATAGGTCTCGATCTTGGCGCGAGCGTTGCGATGGTCAAGCTTCAGGGCTAGTTCCGGGTCGGATGCAACCAGCAACTCGTCTCCCTCTTCCTTCGCGAGGCCCGGATAGATGCGGTTAAGCTCATTGGCCACGGCGCGGATGCGGTCGGTTTCCTTGACACGCAGGTTGGCAATACCGACGAAGCGCACAGGACGATTGTTGAAAGCCGCGACCACGGCAATGGTTGGCACAGCATCCTGCATCTGAGAGCCGTCGATGACTGCGGGCATATTCGGGAACTGGGCGATGACCTCCCGCGCCGCCGCATCGGGCTGGGTGAATGCATCGGCCGGTACGCCGAGATCGATCTCGCCGCCCGTTAGCGCCTCAATGCCCCAGAGGTAGGTGGCGGCAGACGCGTCGGGTTCGATGTGGAAGTCGGTTGCGCGATAGCCGGTCGGCTGAACCAGCCAGGAGCCGTCATCGCGGCTCTCGACCTCGGCACCGAAGGCGCGCATGGCAGCCAGGGTCAGGTCGACATAGCCGCGAGCACCGATATCCTTGCCGGCCAGGGCGACCTCAATGGGCCCGTCGCCGAAGGGTGCCGCCATCAGCAGGGCCGACACATACTGGCTGGAGAGCGAGGCATCGATTTCGACGCGGCCCGAGCCGAAGCGGCCGGTGCCGTGAATGGTGACGGGCGGACAGCCGGTCGGGGACTGCGCATCGATGCCAAGGGCGTTGAGCGCATCGACCAGAGGCCGAATGGGGCGCAGGCGCATGTCCTCGTCGCCATCGACCACGACCGTACCCTCAATGGTCGCGACGGCCGCCGTCAGGAAGCGGGTAGCGGTACCGGCATTGCCCAGAAACAGCGGCGAGTTCGGCGCCGCGAGACGGCCCGTGCTGCTGACGAGAAAACTCGTCGCATCGGGTTCTTCCACGGTGACGCCCATTTCGCGCAAGGCGCGCGCCATCAGCACCGTATCCTTGCTCTTGAGTGCACCCGTCAGCCGGCTGGTTCCTTCGGCGAGAGCGGCCAGAAGCAAGGCGCGATTGGTGATCGACTTGCTGCCGGGTGGCGAGACGCGGCCGGAAAGCGGGCGATTGGGAGGGGCGATGGCGAAGGCTGGCGGAAGGGCGTCGGTCATGATGCCGTGGTGTTAGGCGAAACCGATAGCCGACGCAATCGCGTCGTGAAGGTCAGGCGTTCGCCCGCGCTTCTGCCAAAGCCTTGAGGTCCGCGGGGGCCAGCGTCACGCTTTCCCCACAGCCACAGGCGCCGGTCTGGTTGGGGTTCTTGAAGGTGAAGCTCGAGCCCATCTTGGAGGCTTCGAAATCCATGACCGTGCCCAGCAGGTACATGGTCGCCTTGGGATCAACCCAGACATTGACGCCATGATCTTCCACATGGTCGTCGCCGGGGATTGGCGCCTCGACATAGTCCATGGTGTAGGACACGCCCGCGCAACCGGCATTCTTGATCCCAACCCGCAGCCCGATGACGGGCTTGTCGGAATCTTCAATGATCTCGTTGATGCGCTCGGCAGCGGCATCGGTCAGAGACATGATCTTGAAGGGCATGGGCAGGCGACCTTTATCGGCGTTTCACGATATATAGGACGAAACGCCGGAAATTACCACCAGTTCAACGCGACTTGGGCTTCTTCGCTCATGCGCGAGGCGTCCCAGGGCGGATCGAAGACCATGTTGACCGTGACATCCTGGATGCCTTCGACGCCGCGGGCGGCATTTTCGACCCAGCCCGGCATTTCACCGGCAACCGGGCAGCCAGGCGCGGTCAGGGTCATGTCGATCGTCAGGTTGCGGTTCTCGTCGAGGTCGACCTTGTAGATCAGCCCCAATTCGTAGATGTCGACGGGGATTTCCGGGTCGTAAACGGTCTTGAGAGCACCGATCAGGTCGGTGGTGATACGCTCGACCTCCGCATCGGGCAGGCCCGTGGGCATGGTAGGCGCAATGCGGATATCGCTTGCGGTGGCGTCTTCAGTCTTGGCTAGTTCGCTCATCAGCGGCCTTCCTCAGGCGAAAAACTTACGGGCGCGCTCAATGCCGTCCACGAGCGCATCAACGTCATCCTTGCCGTTATATAGGGCGAAGGAGGCGCGGCAGGTAGAGGTGACGCCAAATCGCTTCAGCAATGGCTGGGCACAATGGGTGCCGGCCCTGACGGCAATACCATAGCGATCAAGGATCGTCGCGACATCATGGGCATGGGCGCCTGCGATCTCGAAAGAGAAGATGCCGCCCTTGCCAGGCGCGGCCCCGATCAGGCGCAGGGAATTGATCCGGCTCAGCTTTTCATGGGCATAGGCGGCGACGTCATGCTCATGCGCGGCAATGGCGTCGCGGCCGATGTCCTGCATGTAGTCGAGCGCCGCGCCAAGGCCCATGGCCTGCACAATGGGCGGCGTGCCGGCCTCGAAGCGATGCGGCGGTTCGTTGTAAGTCACGCCATCGAGAGTCACCGTCTCGATCATCTCGCCACCGCCCTGATAGGGCTGCATTTCGGCCAGCAGGTCATATTTGCCAAAAAGCACGCCAATGCCGGTGGGCCCGTAGAGCTTGTGGCCGGTCATGATGTAGAAGTCGACATCAAGGTCCTGCACGTCCACCGTGGTATGAACGGCGCCCTGCGAGCCATCGACAAGCACCGGAATGCCGCGGGCATGGGCGATCTCGACGATCCGCTTGATCGGATTCACGGTGCCGAGGACGTTGGACATATGGGTAACCGCAACGATACGGGTTCGATCGGTCAGGGAGGCCTCGAAGGCATCCATGTCCAGCAGCCCGTCATCGGACACATCGATCCACTTGATCACCGCGCCCTTGCGTTCGCGATGAAAGTGCCAGGGCACAATGTTGGAGTGATGCTCCATGATCGTGGTGACGATCTCGTCCCCTGCCCCGATGCGCGGACCCACAAAGGATGAGGCAACGAGGTTGATCGCCTCGGTGGCCGACTTGGTGAAGATGATTTCTTCCACGCGTCCGGCATTGAGGAAGCGGCGCACGCTTTCGCGGCCGGCCTCGTAACCCTCGGTCGCGCGGTTGGCGAGCGTATGCAAGCCCCGGTGGACATTGGCATATTCGTGCCGGAAGGCATGATCCATGCGGTCCAGCACCTGCACCGGCTTCTGCGCTGACGCGCCCGAGTCGAGGTAGACCAGGCGGTGGCCGTGGATCTCTTCGCCCAGGATCGGGAAGTCGGCGCGGATTTTTTCGAGGTCGAAGGTCATTTCAATCCTACCAGCCGCCCTCGTGGTTCGAGGGTCGCTACGCTCCCACCTCACCATGAGGGCTACCTCGGGAGTTGAGGAGAAATCCTCATGGTGAGGTGCGCGCAGCGCCTCGAACCACGAGGATTTCGGTCTGTGTCACCGGCCCAGCAACCAGCCGTCGACGATGCCCTGCAGGGCTTCGTTGAGCTCGGAATCCTCAATCGGATCAAGCAGTTCGGCGATGAAGCCACGGACCAGCATGGTCTCGGCCTCGGCCTTGGGGATGCCGCGGCTCAAAAGGTAGAATAAGCTATCCTCGTCGAGCTTGCCGCAGGTCGAGCCATGGCCGCAGACGACGTCGTCAGCGTAGATTTCGAGTTCGGGCTTGCTGAGGATTTCGGCCTCATCCGAGAGCATCAGGCCCTGATGCATGAACTTGGCATCGGTCTTCTGAGCGTCGCGGGCGACCACCAGCTTGCCCTGCACCACCGCCTTCGACTTGCCGCGGCTGATCGACTTGAACAGCGGCTGGGACGACGTATGCGGCACGGCATGCTGCGTTTCCATCGTGATATCAGCATGTTGGCCGTCGGAGACGAGGTTGAGGCCAGTGATGTCGGCATGGGCGCCGGCTCCGTCCATGCGCGGAAACACATTGGTGCGGGCGAGGCCCGAACCGAGGTGGATGATCAGCGTGCGCAGCTTGGCGCCATCGGCGAGATGGTACTCGTTGGTGGCAAAATGCGTTGCAGCACGGGCACTTAGGTCCACGGTGATGTGGGTGACGACGGCGTCCTTGCCCAGCGCCATATAGGTGGCGTGATTGCCCACATGGGCAGCGTCCGAACCCGAGAAGGTCTCGATGATCGTCGTACTGGCGCCGTCGGCGACGAAGATCTTGAGGGCGTCGGCAACATGGGCGGCTTCGCCTTCGATGCGGCGCTCGATCTGGATGACCGGATCGACGGAGCTTTCCAGCGTCAGCGACAGCGCCTTATTTGCCAGCGCATTGTTAACGTGAACCAGCACATCGTCACGCAAAGTCAGAACGCCGCCGGCGGCCTCACCGACGATGACGCCCGCGGGGGCTGTCGAAGCGTTCTGGATGACGCCATTGGCGATCATCAGCGTGTAGGCACCCGGAATGCGCAGCGCAGGCGCGCTCGCCTCGTTGGCGGCCTTGGCCAGCGGCGGAATGGCCCGCAGCAGGGTCTTGAGGTCGGTATAGTGATAGCTCTCGACGCGGCGCGTCGGGAGGCCGACCATGGTGACGCGGTCGGCAGCCTGGTCGGCGCCGGCAGATTTGAGCTGGGCGATGAGGGCTTCCTCGGCTGGGCCGAGGCGGACTGGGAAATTGGCGCGCATGATCAGGCCGCCTCGCCGCCGTAGCTCGCATAGCCTTCGGCTTCGAGCTTCAATGCAAGGTCCTTGTCGCCGCTCTCGACGATCCGGCCATCGGCAAAGACGTGGACCACGTCGGGAACGATGTGGTTCAGCAGGCGCTGATAGTGGGTGATGACCAGCATGGAGCGCTGGCCGTCGCGCAGCGCGTTGACGCCCTTGGAGACGACCTGCAGGGCGTCGATGTCGAGGCCCGAGTCGGTTTCGTCGAGAACGGCCAGGGAGGGCTTCAAAAGCGCCATCTGCATGATTTCGGCGCGCTTCTTCTCACCGCCGGAGAAACCGACATTGAGCGGGCGCTTGAGCATGTCATTGTCGATATTGAGCTGGGCGCCAGCTTCCTTGACCGCACGCATGAAATCAGGCGTCGACAGTTCGGCCTCGCCACGCGCCTTGCGCTGGGCGTTGAGCGCGGCCTTGAGGAAGGTCATCGTTGCGACGCCGGGGATTTCGATCGGGTACTGGAAAGCCAGGAACAGGCCGGCGGCGGCGCGCTCATCGGGTTCCATCTCGAGGATGTTCTCGCCGTTGAGCAGCACTTCGCCCTCGGTGATCTCGTAGTCCTCCTTGCCGGCGAGCACATAGCTCAGCGTCGACTTGCCCGAACCATTGCGGCCCATGATGGCATGGACCTCGCCGGGCGGAATGACGAGGTTCACTCCCTTGAGGATCTCACGTTCCTCGATACGGGCATGCAGATTGCGGATTTCAAGAACGGGCGTGGTCATGTCAGGTCTCCAATTTCGGGCGGGCGGCGAGCAGCGTCAGGCGCCGGGCTCGCCGTCCCAGTAATCAAGGTGGTTCTGGCCTTCGCGGCCGCAGTGGCGGAGGCGACGGTCAGCCGAAGAGCGGCTCGTCACCTGGAATTTGCCCGAGTCCGGGTATTCGCAGACTTCGGTGTCGGCATTGTTGGCGATGCCCAGATATTTGAGCGTCACCGAGCCGGTGTTGAGGATCTGGTGCGCCGTTTCCGGCCCACCGGTCGGCGCGCCTAGCACGTCACCGGCCTTGAAGGAGTAGCGCTCGGTGCCGAAGCGATAGGTCCCCTCGCCTTCCAGCACGATGAAGAGTTCTTCCTCGACGTGATGGTTGTGGAAGGGGCAGCTCGACTTGCCGGGCGGCACTTCGTTGTAGCTGATGCCGAGTGCGCGGAGACCCAACAGCTTGCCGAAGGAAGTGTCGGCAGACTTGTACAGCGTCCCTTGCTCCCAGGCGTCGAGCGCCAGGGAGGCAAGAGTAACCACGGGATT
>CAMLKN010000076.1 GCA_946480655.1 uncultured Devosia sp.
GGAGATGCTGCGCGAGGACCCGTCCTTCCACGGCACGCTGGGCAATTTCGACCCGGCCATCTTCACCCAGGTGCTGCAGAGCGCGGGCTGGACCGAGGCCGAGTATTTCGACGCCCGCAGCGACGAAGCCCGGAGGGAGCAGCTCGCAGCCTCCCTGTTCGCCAATGCCGGCATGCCCGCTGTGGCGACCGACCTGATCACCGACTATGCCTCGGCCACCCGCACGATCGACTATTTGACGCTGAGCGAAACCAGCATCGAGACGCCCGCCGCCCCGACCGAGGAAGAGCTTGCGGCCTATCTTGGCGAGCACCAGGCCGAGTTCCGCACTGTCGAGACCCGCACCGTCAAGCTCCTTGATCTCTCCATGGCCTCGCTGGCCGCGACCAAGACCATTCCCGAAGACGCCGTGGTCGCCGAATACGAAGAAACCCGTGCCTCCCTGACCACGCCCGAGCGGCGCACCATCGAGCAGGTGTCCCTGTCGACACCCGAACTTCAGGCCCAGTTCGAAGCCGGCCTCGCCGCCGGGACCGATTTCGGCACGCTGATCGCCGAGGCCGGTCTGACGCCGTCCAGCCTGGGCACGCTGACCCAGGCCGAAATCACCGATACGCGCCTCGCCGAAGCCGCCTTTGGCCTTGCCGAGGACGGTTTTGCTATCATCGAAGGCATTGGCGGCAAGCGCGCCGTGCATGTTGTCGAGATCGAAGCCTCACGCGAGCCGACGCTTGAGGAAGCGCGCGCCGACATCGTCGAGCGCCTGTCGCTCGCCGAAGCCCGCAACGAGATCAACGATGTCCTCGACCAGATCGAGGAACTGCGTGCCGCCTTCCAGCCGATCGAGCAGATCGCCGAGCGCTTCGGCCTGCCGATCTACGAGGCGGCGGTCACTTCTGCCGGCGCCGAGCTCTCCGCGCTGCCGAACCTGGCGCCGGAAGACTATGCCAAGGTCGCGCAGGCCATTTTCGCGGCCAGCCAGGACAAGCTGATCCCCTCGGTGCCGCTGTCGGGCAACGCCCATGTCTGGTTCGACCTCGAAGAGATCGCTCCGGCCCGCGACCAGACGCTGGATGAAGTCCGCGCCGAGGTGGAAGCCGCCATCACCGAGGAGCGGGTCAACAACGCCCTCCTCGCCAAGGCCGAAGAGATCGTCACGCGGCTTGAAAGTGGTGAGGCGCTTGCCGATGTAGGCTTTGAACTCAACGCCTTGCCGCAGTTGAGCCCGCCCTTCACGCGTTTCGGCTCGGAAGACGGGCTGATCGACGGCACGGTGGCCGCGGCTGCCTTCGCCGGCGGGCCTGACCATGCCGGTTCGGTCGTCAACGAGGCGGGCGAGGTCGTGGTCTTCCAGGTGGTCGACACGGCTGCTCCCGCGGCGCCGCTTGAAGCGGAGGCCATCGAGAGCCTCGATGCAGAGGCCCGCTCGGGCCTGCAATCGGAATTCGTGGCTGCTGTCCGCGACGATGCGGGCCTGAAGGTCAACCAGCAGGCCCTCAACCAACTGCTCGTGCAGAATTACGGGCAGTAATACCCACTCCCACCAACGGAACCAGACCAAAATGGGCGACGACTACTCCAAGACCTTTGCCGCGCAATACGATGCCGGAAAGTCTGGACTCGTCTGGCGTCGCATCGTGGCGGATCTGGAAACCCCGATCGGCACCTACCTGAAGCTGGCTGCCGGACGGACGCATTCGTTCCTCCTCGAGAGCGTGCAGGACGGCACGACGCGGGGCCGCTATTCGATGATCGGCCTCCTGCCCGACCTGATCCTCAAGGTCGAGGAGGGCAAGGCCTCCATCAATCGATCTGCCCAGACCGCCCCGGACGCCTTCGAGCCCCTGGACGACATGCCGCTCGACGCCCTGCGCAAGCTGGTGGCGGAAAGCCAGATCGACATGCCGCCCGGCCTGCCACCGCAATCGGCGGGCATCTACGGGTATCTCGGCTACGAGATGGTCCGCTACATGGAAGTGTTGCCCAACAGCAATCCGGACGACTTGCAGACGCCGGAGGCCGTGCTGATGCGGCCCTCGCTGCTGGCCATATTCGATACCGTCAAGGACGAGCTCTACCTGACTGCGCCCGTCTATGTGCGCCCGGGCGTCACCGCGTCCCAGGCGCTCGCTGCAGCGGAAGACCGGATCAACGATGCCATTGCCAGGCTGACGCAGGCCACTCCGGCGACCCCTGCCCTGCCGGACCTCGAATCCATTGCGGTGACCAGCAACACCTCGAAGGACGAGTATTTCGAGATGGTCGCCCGGGCCAAGGACTACATCACTGCGGGCGACATCTTCCAGGTCGTGCTGAGCCAGCGTTTCTCGGCCGATTTCACCCTGCCGCCCACGGCGCTCTACCGGGCCCTGCGGCGGACCAATCCCAGCCCCTACATGTATTTCTTCGATTTCGGCAGCTTCGCGGTCGCCGGATCGAGCCCGGAAATCCTGGTGCGGGTACAGGATGGCGAAGTCACCATCCGCCCCATTGCGGGGACCCGCAAGCGCGGTTCCACTCCGGCACGGGACAAGGAACTGGCCGAAGAACTGCTCAGCGACCCCAAGGAACTGAGCGAACACCTGATGCTGCTCGATCTGGGGCGCAACGATGTGGGCCGCGTCGCCAGGACCGGCACGGTCAAGGTCACCGACAAGTTCTTCCTCGAATATTATTCCCACGTCATGCACATCGTCTCCAACGTCGTGGGCGTGCTCGATCCGCAATATGACTTCGTCGATGCACTTTCGGCCGGCTTCCCCGCGGGCACGGTCTCCGGTGCCCCCAAGGTACGGGCGATGGAAATCATCGACGAGCTGGAGAAGTCGCGGCGCGGCATCTATGGCGGCTGCGTGGGCTATTTCGGTGCCGACGGCACCATGGACACCTGCATCGTGCTGCGCACCGGCATCGTCAAGGACGGCAAGCTCTATGTGCAGGCCGGCGCCGGCATTGTTGCCGATTCCAGGCCCGAGCTCGAACAGCTCGAATGCGAGAACAAGGCCCGCGCCCTTTTCAGCGCCGCCGAGGAAGCGCTACGCTATGCTGGTGAAGCGGGGGTTGGGCAGTGAGCGTGGCCGCGCCCTCGTGGTTCGAGGCTTTGCTTCGCAAAGCACCTCACCATGAGGTCTATGAGAAATCACGGGAGGACCTCATGGTGAGGTGCGAACGCAGTGAGCCTCGAACCACGAGGTCCGGCGCTCATGGTGCTCGGACAAATACAGATATGGACGCCGCCCGATGGCGAGGTTGGTTCTGAAGCAGGGGCTCCCGCTTTCGCGGGAATGACCTGGTGGTTAGAAACAGCCTACTGAGGACAAAGACATGACCAAGACCCTCGTCATCGATAACTACGACAGTTTTACCTACAATCTCGTCCATTTCCTGGGCGAGCTCGGCGCCGAGATCACGGTGAAGCGTAACGACAAGATTACACTTGAAGAGATCGCCGCCATGGCTCCGGAGGCCATCGTGCTCTCGCCGGGCCCCTGCACGCCCAACGAGGCCGGCATTTGCCTCGCCGTAATCGATCGGTTCAAGACCACCATTCCCATGCTGGGCGTGTGCCTCGGGCACCAGGCGATGGGCCAGGCCCTGGGCGGCGACGTGGTGCGAGCGCCCAGTCTGTTCCATGGCAAGACCAGCAAAATCCATCATACGGGCAAGGGCATTTTCCGCGGCCTCAACAACGACTTCGAGGCGACGCGTTACCACTCGCTGATCGTCAAGGCGGACACCCTGCCCGAAGAGCTGGAAGTGACGGCCACAACTGACGATGGCCTTATCATGGGCATGCAGCACAAGTCCCTGCCCGTCCATGGCGTGCAGTTCCACCCCGAGAGCATTGCCAGCGAGAACGGCCACGCGCTCTTGCAGAATTTCCTCAACATTGCCCGCGAGTTCAACGGAAAGAAGGCTGCGTGATGGACATCAAGTCAGCCCTCAACAAGATTGCCGACGGCAAGGACCTGACTGGCGAGGAAATGCGCGGCGTCATGCGAGTCATCATGGCGGGCGAAGCCACGCAGGCGCAGATCGGCGCCTTCCTCATGGGCATGCGCATAAAGGGCGAAACGGTGGGCGAGATCGCTGCCGCCGTCTCCATCCTGCGCGAGCAGATGGTGCCGGTTTCAGCGCCGGAAGACGCTATCGACATTGTCGGCACCGGCGGCGATGGCCTGGGCAGCCTCAATATTTCGACAGCCACGGCCCTGGTTGTCGCAGCGGCCGGCGTTCCTGTCGCCAAGCATGGCAACAAGGCCCTGTCGTCCCGGTCTGGTTCGTCGCAGGCGCTCGAGGCGCTGGGCGTGAGACTTGACCTGACGCCCGAGCAGATCGGCAAGACCATTGCCGAGGCCAATATCGGCTTCATGTTCGCGCCGCATCACCACCCGGCCATGCGCCATGTCGGGCCCGCGCGCGCTGAAATGGGCGTGCGGACGCTGTTCAACCTGCTCGGGCCCCAATCGAACCCGGCCGGCGTGCGGCGCTATCTGCTGGGCGTCTATTCGCAGCAATGGGTGGAGCCGGTCGCCGCCGCGCTCCTTGCCAACCGCGCCATCAAGGCCTGGGTGGTGCATTCGAGCGAGGGACTGGATGAGCTTTCCACTTCGGGCCCCAATTTTGTCGCTCAGATCGCCAATGGCGACCTTCGCAGCTTCGAACTTCATCCCGAGCAGGTCGGGTTGAAACTGACCGACCCCAAGGATCTGCTGGGCGGCGAACCCGCGGACAATGCGGCTGCCATCGTGGCGCTGTTCGAGGGAGCGCCGGGCGCCTATCGTGATACGGTGCTGCTCAACGCCGGCGCTGCCCTGCTCGTCGCAGACAAGGTGCAGACCATCGAGGACGGAATCGCACTGGCACGAGAGACAATTGACAGCGGTAAGGCGCGACAGACCCTCGCCCGGCTCGTTGCCGTATCGAATGGACAAGTATCATGAGCGACATTCTCAAGCAGATCGAAGCCTATAAGCGCGAGGAAATCGCCGCCGCCAAGTCCATGCGCCCCTGGGCCGAGGTGGTGGCCGAAGCCCATGACCAGCCGGCGCCACGCGGCTTTGTCAAAGCCATCAAGGACAAGCGCGCCAAGGGTGACTATGCGCTGATCGCCGAGGTGAAGAAGGCCAGCCCCTCCAAGGGCCTGATCCGCGCCGATTTCCAGCCCGCCGAAATTGCCCGTGCCTATGAAACGGCCGGGGCGGCCTGCCTCTCGGTGCTGACCGACCGCCCGAGCTTCCAGGGTTCGCCGAGCTACCTGATCGAGGCACGCGCCGCCACCAAGCTGCCGGTGCTGCGCAAGGACTTCCTGTTCGAGACCTATCAGGTGGCCGAGGCGCGCTCGTGGGGCGCGGACTGCATCCTCGTCATTCTGGCCGCCGTGGGCGACGATGTCGCCCGTTACCTGCTGGACGCCGCCGAGGAATGGGGCATGGACGCCCTGGTGGAAGTGCATGACCAGCTCGAACTCGACCGCGCCCTGGCGCTCGATGCCAAGTTCATCGGCGTCAACAACCGCAATCTCAGGACTTTCGAGACGACGCTCGAAACCACGGTCAACCTGGCAGCGGGCGTGCCGTCCGATGTTTTGCTGGTGAGCGAGAGCGGCATTGTGACCCACGAGCACGTCAAGATGCTCGACGAACGCTGCAATGTTGGCACCTTCCTCGTGGGCGAAAGCCTGATGCGGCAGGACGATGTGGTCAAGGCGACCCGCTCACTGCTGATGGGTGCGCCGGAACTGGTCCGCTGATGGCCGGCGGCCTCACTCATCTCAACGAGAAAGGCGAGGCCCATATCGTCGATATCGGTGACAAGGCCGTTACCCGTCGCCGCGCCGTGGCGCAGGCGCGCATTTCCGGCCAGGCCGAGACGATCGCCACGATCCTTGGCGGTGGCCTCAAGAAGGGCGACGCCTTGGCCGTGGCCCGCGTCGCCGGGATCATGGCCGCCAAGAAGACTGCCGACCTCATTCCGCTCTGTCATCCGATCCCCCTGACCAAGGTCAGCGTCGAGATCGAGGGGGACGGTCCCGCCTCGATCCTCATCCGCGCGACGGCCGAGACGACTGGCCAGACCGGCGTGGAAATGGAAGCCCTGACAGCCGCTTCCGTTACGGCGCTCACGCTTTACGACATGGCCAAGGCCATCGACCGGGCCATGGTCATTTCCGATCTCTGCCTTGTCGAAAAGTCCGGCGGCAAGTCGGGCGATTTCGTGCGGACGCCATGAGCCTGCTTCCCGTTGATGAGGCATTGAAGGCCATCTTGGCCCGCGTGCCCGCGGTCACCGCCGAAACTATCGCGCTACGTGATGCAGCCGGCCGCGTGCTGGCCGCCCCTCTCATGGCCCAGCACGACCAGCCGCCATTCGACGCCAGTGCCATGGACGGATACGCCATGCGCGCGGCGGATGTGAGCGACGGCGTTTGGCTTGACGTCATCGGCACGTCACAGGCGGGCGCGGGGTTCTCCGGTGCGGTGGGCGCGGGGCAGGCTGTGCGCATCTTTACGGGCGCTCCAGTTCCGCCCGGCGCCGATACAGTCATCATGCAGGAAGAGGCCGTCCGCGAGGACGATCGCGTGCGCTTCACGGCCCCTGCCCGGCTCGGCCACAGTATCCGGCCAAAGGGTAACGATTTTGCGACCGGTGAACTCCTTTTACCGGCGGGCACCCGCTTGACGCCCATGCAGATCGCAGTTGCTGCCGCGGCCAATTCCGGCACGCTCAGTACCGCCCGGCGCCCCCGCATCGGCCTCATTGCCACCGGTGACGAACTGGTCCTGCCCGGCAGTCCCCTCGGACCCGACCAGATCGTGGCGTCGAACAGCTTTGGCCTTGCCGCCATGCTCGCGCCCTATGCCGAGACGGTCACTGACCATGGCATCGTGGCCGATGACGCGGCCCTGCTTCGAGCGCGGCTGGGTCAAGCACTGGATGCCCGACCCGATTTCCTGATCACCACCGGCGGCGCTTCCGTCGGCGAGCATGACCTCGTCCAGGACGCACTCAAGGACCTCGGCGTGACGCTCGACTTCTGGCGTATCAACATGCGGCCGGGCAAGCCGCTGATGTTCGGCACACGCGGCAAGACGCTGGTCTTCGGCCTGCCCGGCAATCCCGTCTCCGCCATGGTCACGGCCCTGGTCTTCATCAAGCCAGCCCTCCGCGCCTTCCTCGGCCATGCCGAACCGGACGCTTGGACCCTGCCCCTCGCCGCGCCCACGCCGCCCAATACCGCGCGCCGCCACTTCATGCGCGCGCGGCTCGTCCATACCCCCACCGGCCCCATGGCCGATCCGATCAGCCAGACCGACAGCGGGCACACGTCGTCGCTCGCTGCGGCCGACCTGCTGATCGTCCAGCCCGAGCACGATCCGGGCCGGCCGACAGGCGCGCTTGTGCAGGCTCTCCCCATCGACGCGTTCTGATTTGTGGTCAGTCGTCCGGGTGGATCGTATAGAACACGTTCATAATCGCCCTCCAGGACCAGGGCATTGCAGAACATAAATGGAACATGTATGGTCGTTCCGTCTATGTTCCGATTCTGGGGTCGAGGGGCCGATGCTGACACGCAAACAACACGAGCTGCTGATGTTCATCCACGAAAGGATGAAGGAAAGCGGCATTCCCCCGAGCTTCGACGAGATGAAGGATGCCCTTGATCTGGCGTCGAAATCCGGCATCCACCGCCTTATCACGGCGCTCGAGGAACGGGGCTTCATCCGCCGCCTGCCCAACCGCGCGCGGGCGCTGGAGGTTGTAAAGCTCCCCGATTCGATGAACCCATCGCTGGGCGGCCGCAAGGCCCGCTTCGAGCCTTCAGTCATCGAGGGCAATCTGGGCAAGGTCGCCTCGCCCCCCGCACGAAATAGTGCAGGCGGATCAGATGATTACGCCAGGCCGGTGTCTGTCCCGGTCATGGGCCGGATCGCCGCCGGTACCCCGATCGAAGCCATCCAGACCCATTCGCACACCATTGCCGTGCCGCCCGAAATGCTCGGCGCCGGAGAGCACTACGCCCTTGAAGTGCGTGGCGATTCCATGATCGAGGCCGGCATTTTCGACGGCGATACCGTACTCATCAAGAAGCAGGAACACGCCTCCACGGGCGAGATCATCGTCGCCCTCGTCGATGACGAGGAAGCGACCCTCAAGCGCCTCCGCCGCAAGGGCGACACCGTGGCGCTGGAAGCGGCCAACCCCGCCTACGAAACCCGCATCTTCCCGCCGGACCGGGTCAAGGTGCAGGGCCGACTGGTTGGGCTTTTGAGGAAATACTGATGCGCAGCGCGGCACTTGTCGGATTCGGGTTCTTGCTGATGCTGGCCTCGCCAACTGCCGCGCAGGAAGCCTCCGTGCGCGAAACGCGCTGCTGGGTGGGCGACGTGGTGTTCTCCGCCGGCATGAGTGTCAATATGGGTGACGAGGTCGCGGTCTGCGAAGCCGGCACGGGCTGGCGGCTCGCTGGCAAGGATGTGGCGGTGGCCGGTTGCGTGCTTGAGGGAGAGTTTTCGTCCGTCGGCGCCGTGGTCGGAATCCGCAACAGCGATGAGATTGCGCTGCAATGTGATCGTAGCGGGCACTGGGTGACGCTGGAGCTTTGAATGCCGCGGCCTTCGCACTGTACTGTCTTGAGGCACCAGATTGACAAAGGCCCGCCGGTTGGCGGGCCTTTGCTGTTTTGGGCGAGCTACAGTCCAGCAGTTCGTTCGACCTGCGTGGGAGCCGAATGAGCCACCGGGAGCAGCCCGGTGGCACCTGGAGTCGAGCCTGATAGCCTCAGTGGTTATCGCGTGGCAGACCGGCGGTCTGGGCGATGCGCTGATACTTTTCGGCGGGCTTGAGGATGGCCCCATCGCCTAGCTGGCCGACAAGGCCGCGCTGAATTTCCTGCCACGGCGTCTGGTGCTTTGGATACTTGTAGCCCCCTTCGGCCTCAAGGGCGGCACGGCGGGTGGCGATTTCCTCGTCGGAGATCAGGATATCGGCCTGGCCCTTGTTGAGGTCGATGCGCACGCGATCGCCGGTCCGGAGGATGGCGAGGTTTCCGCCGGCGGCGGCTTCAGGCGACGCGTTGAGAATCGAGGGCGATCCGGATGTACCGGACTGGCGACCGTCACCGATGCAGGCCAGCGAGGAGACACCCTTCTTGATGAGATAGGCCGGGGGGCGCATGTTGACGACCTCGGCTGCACCCGGATAGCCGATGGGGCCGGCGCCGCGCATGAAGAGCAGCGTGTGTTCGTCGATCTCCAGGGACGGATCGTCAATGCGGTGGTGATAGTCCTCCGGACCATCGAAAACCACGGCCTTGCCTTCGAACATGCCCGGATGGGCAGGGTTGGAGAGGTAGCGGTCGCGGAATTCCTGGCTGATGACGCTGGTCTTCATGATGGCGCTGTCAAACAGATTGCCGCGCAGCACCAGGAAGCCGGCTTCCTTCTTCATCGGGTTGTCGAAACGCCGGATAACCTTGTCATCTTCGATGACGGTGTTGCGGCAATTCTCGCCAATGGTCTTGCCGTTGACGGTCGGGGCGTTCTCGTGGATCAGGCCCTGGCCCATGAGTTCATTGACAACGGCCGGCACGCCGCCGGCATGGTAATAGTCCTCGCCCAGATATTCGCCCGCCGGCTGCAGGTTGACCAGCAGTGGCACCTTGAGACCGTGCTGCTGCCATTCGTCGATGTTGAGATCGACGCCGATATGCTTGGCGATGGCGTTGATGTGGATGGGCGCATTGGTCGAACCGCCAATGGCCGAATTGACCACGATGGCGTTGAGGAAGTTTTCCTTGGT
>CAMLKN010000077.1 GCA_946480655.1 uncultured Devosia sp.
ATGTAGACGAAGGACCCATCGGTGAAGACGGCGCAGTTGAGCGTGGCATAGTAGTTGTCCGAGACCGGAACCACCGAGCCGAGGTACTTCTGCACCAGTTCGGGATGTTCGCGGATGGCATCCGAGATCGAGCAGAAGATGATGCCCTGCTTGGCCAGCTCTTCGCGGAAGGTCGTGACCACCGAAACCGAGTCGAACACGGCGTCCACGGCCACATTGCCCGAAAATGGGGTGCCGGTCGGCTCGCCCGCGCCCTGGACGCCAGCCAGAATGGCCTGTTCCTTGAGCGGAATGCCGAGCTTCTCATAGGTCTTGAGGAGTTCGGGGTCGACTTCGTCGAGGCTCTTGGGGCCCTTGAATGACTTTGGCGCCGCGTAATAGCTGATCGCCTGGAAGTCGATCTTGGGATAGTGGACCTTCGCCCAATTGGGCTCATCCATGGTCTGCCAGCGGCGGAAAGCCTCGAGACGCCATTCCAGCATCCATTCCGGCTCGTCCTTCTTGGCGGAGATGAAACGGATCGTGTCCTCGGTCAGGCCGGGCGGGATGACGTCGGATTCGATGTTGGTTTCAAAGCCGTACTTGTACTTGTCGACATCAAGGGCCAGAACCTGCTCGACGGTTTCCCGATCGATTTCTTCCTTCAGGGTCGGAATATCGTAGTCCGCCATACGGCTTCTCCTTTTTGTCCCTCGGCGGTTCAAGGCCGCCGCGAACGAATACTGGTATAGACCGCTAGGCGGCCTTGCCGTCGCGCTTGTTGCGTAACAGCAGTGTTTCAAATCCGGCCAGGAACGCATCCGCGTCGGCCAGGGTGGAATTCCAGCCGAAGCTCACGCGCAAGGCGCAGCCGGCAAGGTCTTTCGGCACGCCCATGGCCGCCAGGACATGGCTGGCGCCCACCTTGCCCGACGAGCAGGCCGAACCCGACGAAACCGACAGCCCCATGAGGTCCAGCGCCATCATGGCAGTGGCATTGCCCAGTCCCGGCACGGCGAAATTGGTCACATTACCGATACGGGTCGCGCCCTGTCCGAAGATCACCACATCGCGTGCGAAAGCTTTGAGCCCGGCCTCCACATGCGCGGTCAGCGCCGTCATTGCGTCGCGATCGTAGGCAGTGGCCTCTGCGGCAGCGCCGAATGCGGCAATGAGGGCTGCCGATTCCGTACCCCCGCGCCGGCCCTGTTCCTGACCACCGCCGGGAATGAGGCGAACCACATCGGCATGGGCCTTGACGAGGAGCGCGCCGATGCCGGCGGGAGCGCCGATCTTGTGACCACTCACTGCCATCATGTCGGGTGCGGAAGCGGCAAAATCCAGTGGCAACTTGCCAAAGGCCTGCACCGCATCGACGAACAGGGTGTGGCGGGTCGGACCAACCATGGCGTTGATCCGCTCGATGGGCTGGATCACGCCGGTTTCGTTGTTGATCCAGTGCACAGCGACCAGCAAAGTGACGTTTTCGGCGTCGGCGCGGGCCATGAGCGCGGACAATTGATCGAGATCAATGCGTCCCTCGGCATCCAGACCGAATGTCCAGACCGGCAGGCCCGTTGCCTCCGCTGCTTTTTGTACTGCGGCGTGCTCCCCCGCACTCAGGGCAATGGCGCCTGTCGAGAACGCCTTGGCACCGCCGACAATGGCCTGGGTGATGGCTTCGGTCGCCGAGCCGGTGAAGACGACCTGCCGGGTCTCGGCCCCGGCAAGGCGCGCCACCTGCTGGCGGCCCGTCTCGATGAGGTTACGCAAGGCGCGGCCATGGCCGTGGACGGAGGACGGATTACCGGTCAAATCGAGCGCAGCAATGAGCGCTGCCCGCGCTTCGGGACGAAGCGGGGATGCTGCATTGTGATCGAGATAGACCGTCTCTTTCGCCATTGCGCCTTTCGGACCTATGCGTGTCCGACAGTGTTGCCATGCCTGCCACAGGACGCTCTCACGACCCTGCACTCAAACACTTCTTGAATTTTGACGCCCAACTTCATTACAAGGGGCGCTCCAAAGGGCCGCGGGGCGGCCCAAAAACCAAGTTTCGAATAATTCTAAACTGGTATTTCGGACCCATGTTTTAGGGAGCGGGCCACGCTTAGTCAAGCCGTGAGCCCCTTTCGGATGGCCCTCGAAACACCAAACGGACAGAGCCAGAAAAGGCCGGAACAAACTTATGCCAGAAGTGATCTTCAACGGCCCGGAAGGGCGTCTGGAAGGCCGGTACCAGCCGGGCAAGGAGCCCAACGCTCCCATCGCCATCGTCCTGCACCCGCACCCGCAGTTCGGCGGGACGATGAACAACCAGATCGTCTACAATCTCTTCTACATGTTCGCCGAGCGTGGCTTCTCGGTGCTGCGCTTCAATTCGCGCGGCGTCGGCCGCTCGCAGGGCGTGTTTGACCACGGCATCGGCGAACTCAGCGACGCTGCCGCGGCGCTGGACTGGCTGCAGATCATCAACCGTGAATCGCGCGGCTGCTGGATCGCCGGCTTCTCCTTCGGCGCCTGGATCGGCATGCAGTTGCTGATGCGCCGCCCGGAAGTGGAAGGCTTCATTTCGGTGTCGCCGCCGGAAAACCTCTACGATTTCTCGTTCCTCGCCCCCTGCCCGTCCTCGGGCCTGATCATCCATGGCGACAAGGACCGCGTGGCGCCGCCCTCGTCGGTCCAGAAGCTGGTGGACAAGCTCAAGACGCAGAAGGGCATCACCATCGAGCAGCAGATCGTGGAAGGGGCCAACCACTTCTACGAAGGCAAGATCGACGAACTGACCACGCGCTGTGCCGAATATCTCGACCGTCGCCGTCAGGAGATCGCGGACGGCGGCGGGCGCTGAAACAGCAGCGCGCATTTGGCGATTGATTGGAGGGGACCTCATCCTGAGCCTGTCGAAGGACGGGGTCCCGTGTGCACCGACCCCGTGGTTCGACAGGCTCACCATGAGGTCTCACTTTTCTCAGTGATGTCCAAATGACCAAGTTCGACTTCAAATCCGAATTCATGCGCACCCTGGCGGAGCGCGGCTTTATTCACCAGACCTCCGACGATGCCGGGCTGGACAATCTCTTCGCCACCGAGACGGTCACCGCCTATATCGGTTTCGACCCCACGGCCTCCTCGCTGCATGTGGGGAGCCTGATCCAGATCATGATGCTGCACTGGCTGGAAAAAACCGGCCACCGCGCAGTTGCCCTGATGGGCGGCGGCACGGGCATGGTGGGCGATCCGTCCTTCAAGGACGAAGCGCGCAAGCTCATGACGCCGGAAATGATCCAGTCCAATATCGACGGGATCAAGCAGGTGTTTGCCAACTACCTCGACTTCAGCGAGGGCAAGTCGCTGATGGTCAACAATGCCGAATGGCTGCTGCCGCTCAACTACCTCGAATTCCTGCGCGACGTGGGCCAGCATTTCTCGGTCAACCGCATGCTGAGCTTCGACTCGGTCAAGCAGCGGCTCGACCGCGAGCAATCGCTGTCGTTCCTCGAGTTCAACTACATGATCCTGCAGGCCTACGACTTCGTGGAGTTGAACAAGCGCTATGGCGTCCGGCTGCAAATGGGCGGCTCCGACCAGTGGGGCAACATCGTCAACGGCATCGACCTGGGACATCGCCTGGGGACGCCGCAGCTTTATGCGCTGACCTCGCCGCTGCTGACGACGGCATCGGGCCAGAAGATGGGCAAGTCGATGAACGGCGCCATCTGGCTCAACGCCGACCTGCTCTCGGCCTATGACTTCTGGCAGTACTGGCGCAATACCGAAGACGCGGACGTCGAGCGGTTCCTCAAGCTCTACACGACGCTGCCGCTCGACGAGATCGCGCGCATCGTTGCGGGGGACATCAACGAGGCCAAAAAGCGCCTCGCGACCGAAGTCACCGCCATGATCCGCGGCCGGCAGGCCGCCGAAGAAGCGGCGGAGACGGCGCGAGCAACCTTCGAGACGGGCAAGCTTGACCTGTCGCTGCCCACCGCCGAGGTCACCCATGCTGAACTCGCCAACGGCATTGGCGTGCTGACGGCGCTGGTCAAGGCCGGCCTTGCAGCCTCCAATGGCGAAGCGCGCCGGCACGTGTCTTCGGGCGCCGTGCGCGTGAATGACGCCGTCATCGACGACGAAAAGCTCATGCTGGGCGACAATGCCCTGCTCGAAGAAGGCGTCATCAAGCTTTCGGTGGGCAAGAAGCGGCACGCGCTGATCAAGCCGGTCTGAGGGAAAAGACACAGCAGACAAAAAGGGGGCGCTCCAGCAGCGCCCCTTTTCTATTGCGCGGGGGCGGGCGGCGCCTCGCGGGAGCGGAACTCGAAGATTTCGCGCAGGAAGCCCGGCGCCAGGATGGAAAGCGGATTGACGAGGAATTGCGGCTGATCGAGCGGACCGCGGACAGCGAACGTGACGCCAACCAGGCCCTCGCCCTCGCGACCACCCAGCAACGGGCCCAGAAGCGGTAGTTGCTGGAAGATGTTGTTGAGCCCGAACAGCGGTACATAGGTGCCACTGAGGTCATAGCGCCGCTGGTCGGTGTAGATGAAGCCGCGGATGGTGCCGCCCACCGTATCGCCGGCGAGCACGCCATCGAGCACCTCCACCCGGTCGCTGCGGCGGACGAAATCGAGCTGCGCGGCGCGGAAGTCGAGGCGGTTGGACGCGGCGATGGCGGCTCGAGAGTCCGAATGGTTGCCCAGGATTTCGACGACGTTTTCCTCATCGACAATGGCGAAGTTGCGCAGGATCAGTTGCCCCGCTTCGGCATCGACGGTCCGGTCGGTGGTCATGACGAGGCTGCCGGTGCCGCCGGCGAGCTGGGAATAGATCCCGAGCAGGCGCAGGATCGTGCCCGCATCGTTGAAGGCCATGGACATCGTCCGCCCATTGGGAGCGGGATTGGTGGTGATCGAGAGCGCATTGCCCTCGTCGAACTGCGCGGTGAGGTTGACCCGGGTCAGGTTCATGCCGCGCAGGGCCATGTCGAGATCGAGATTGAAGGCGGTGGTGGCATAGTAGCCGATGGCCCGGTCGAGCTGGATATCGAGGGAAAGAGCCTGATCGAACTGGGTGGACTGCACGCCGCCGCTGCCCTGGTTGAGGCTGAAGAAGCGACTGAGCACCGGCTTCAAGTCGAGCTGCGCGCCGCGGATGCGCACGGCAAAGCCGCCATCGGTGGGCGTGAGGCTGACATTGGCGCTGTCGCCCTGGCTCAGGGCAAAATTGCTGAAATTGGCGGCCACCAGCCCCCGCGTCGCGTGATAATCGAGCTGGCCATTGAGCCGCACGGTACCGAAGGACAGCGCGATGTCCTCGAGATGGGTAACATCACCCTCGGGTCGCACGGTGGCCGTGAGGAGGCCCGGCGTGCCACTGGCCTTGGTGATCCCGAGATCGCGGATGTTGAGCGCGGCGCCCTCGAGATCAACGGTCATGTGGAGAGCCCCCTCGGCCAGGGGCTGGGCGACAAACTTCACCTGGCCGCTGAGGAACTCCGACGCATCGAAGCCCATTTCCGCGAGGTCGGCGACGGCGACGGTCGATTGCAGCCGGAAGACCGGATCGACACCCTGTGCCCCCTCGACGGAGATATCGGCTTCCATCCCGTCGATCGTGGCCTTGCCGCCGAGCTGGTACCCGTCCTGATTGGCGGAGAACGAGAGCTGGCCGTCCCCGATGGTGCGGCCCTGGATGGGCTCGGCGCTGGCGAAGTCGCTCACTGTCCCATTGACCACGTAGTCGATGTCCATTTCACGACCGGCTTCCTCATCGCCGAGGGCGATCGTTGCCACGAGGCCCAGGTCGACCGAGCCGGTAATGCTGTCGAGATCAATGGGGAGCTCGGCATTGGCGAGAGCCTCCGGCTGCTGCTGCTCGGCAAGTGCCAGCAGGGCCGGAATCGGAGCGCTAAGGTCGCCCGATATTTCGACGATGCTTTCGCCCGGCACGGAATTGTCCATGACCAAGGCGGGGCTCGACACGCTGATCGTGCCGCCTTCGGTATCGAGCGTGCCACCACCACCGGCAATCGAGACGTTCTCGTCGTCGACTCGCAGACGGGTGTCGCCGGCAATCATGATGGGCGACATTTCCGCGGTCGGCTTGATGGCCACGCCCTCGCCGACGATCTCGATCTGCATGGAATCGTCGGGGATCGGCTTGTCCTCGCCGCCGATGCCGAAACTGCCGACGGGGAAGTTGAACCGCATGCGCGCGCTCTTGACCCTGCCCTCGGTGACATTGGCGACGAACCAGTCCCGGCTTTCGCCGCCCATGATATAGGGCCAGAGGCGCTTGAAATCGTCGGCCGTAACCCCCTGCCCGGCTATGGTCATGTCGAGCCCGATGCCCGATTGCAGCATGTCGATGCGACCGGCCGTTTCGACCACCGCTTCGCCACGCCTTGCCGTCAGGCGGTCGATCCCCAGGGCGCCGTAAAGTGGCGTAGACCAACCCGCGAATTCGACCTCCTCGAAGGGTGCCTCGGGCGCCGCCATGTCATCGGGATGGATGGCCACGTCGCGCGCCGAGAGCGACATGCCGATGGTCGGCCCATAAGTCGTGTCGAGTCCGAGCACGAACACACCGGAGACCAGCGCGCTGCTCTGGCCGATGCGCAGCGCGCCCTCTTCCATCTTGAATTGACCCAGTTTGGGGTCCCAGGTGACGTCGAGAATGGAACTGGCCACGGGGAAATGGTCGGTGCCGAGGCGCAGGTCGAGCCCGGTGAGGTCGATCTTGAACGCGCCGTCCACCACCTTGCCCTCGTCAGGAGTGAAGGTGACATCTATGGAGAGGGCCCCGGCGCCCGGCATGGCCGCGATACTGGTCCGATCATCGATGAAAGGTATGAAGGCCGAAAAATCGAGATTGGTGACGTCCGCCTGCAGGCGGCGTGTACCGTCCTCGTCGATGGATCGCTCGATTGTGCCAAAGACCGTCTGGGCGCCGATCCGGGCGCTGAATTCGCCCGCCACCCGGGGTTCGCCGCGCACCGTGCCGATCTCGAGAGACACGTCCTCGAACTGCCGGAAGAGCCCATAGAGCGGATCGGCCATGTCTATGTGCCCGTCGCGCACGACAAGACGTGAAAACCGCCCCTGCGCGGTCTGTTCAACGAGATCGGCAATCGCCAGCTCGCTGGCTTCGAGATTGTAGATCAGCCAGTCATTATCCGACCGCATGGGCGGCACGATGCCCTCGTCGAAGGAAATGCCCTCGGAGGATATGGCGACGGAGGGATAGGCATCCGCCCCCTCTAGCACTCGGACGGTAGGCGGGCCGCCTTCTGGATCTTCAATGACTTCGAGGGTACCGGGGCGCGGCCCGTAGAGATCCTGGATGATCTGTACATGCGGGGCGACGATGGTGACCGTCGTGCCGGGCTGCCCAAACAGCGCGCGTGCGGGCGAGAACCCCACTTCGAGCGCCTCCATCCTGATGCGGGCGCCCGATTTGCTATCGGTGAAATCAACGGGCGAGAAGCGGATGACCGGCCATACACCATTCTCCAGCGCCAGGGCCATGTCGCCCATTTGCAGGTCTGCCGTCTCGGGGACGAAGTTCTGGACGAATGAGCGGATCGCCTGACCGGTGAAGGGTACGCGGATAGGCGTGAACAGCATGATCACGTAGAGGACCAGAAGGATGAGGCAAGGCACGCCTATGATCCAGGTGGCTATCCTACCAAGGCGGCGCTTCCGCGAAGGACGCGCGGGCTGCAGGACCGGTGCTGACGTCGATTCTGTTATTGTCGCTTCGTCCACTGCCGCCACGCCGATGACGGGCAGGTGTATCATCCCCCGCCCCAATCAGAATCATCCGCCCAAGGCGGTGCATTGGCGGATGATATCGGCTGGAATGTGACGCTGACACCCTCTATTCAAGCCCGAGCAACAGGAACAGACATGACCCACCTGAAGATCGGCGACGCTGCCCCGGATTTCCTGCTCCAGCGCGATGACGGCACCAGCGTCACCAAAGCGGAACTCCTCGGCAATCCCGTGGTGCTTTTCTTCTATCCCGAGGACGACTCGGGTGGATGCGTTGACGAGAACCAGGAATTCTCCGCGCTGTCCGGCGAGTTCAGCGCACGCGATGCCTTTCTGGCCGGCATTTCCCCCGACAGCCAGGAAAGCCATGCGAAATTCCGGGCCAAGTACGGGCTCAAGGTGCCGCTGGCCTTCGATCCGGAACGCACTGTCATCGAGGCCTTCGGCCTGTGGCAGATGAAGAAGCTCTACGGACGGGAATTCATGGGGCTAGTGCGCACCAGCTTCATCCTCGATGCGCAAGGCCGCGTCGCGAGGATCATCAGGGCCACGCGCATCAAGGGTCATGCTGCGAAGGTGCTGGCTGCCCTGGACGAAGTGCTTGCCGGCGACTGATCTTTTCGGCTTCTTAACCAAACAAGTCCACACTCCGATAACCATAGTTCGCGTGTTTCGGGGGTCGTGGCGTGCGTCAGTCAACCAAATCCGACCATGAAGGGCAAAGGCCCAAGGGTCGCGGCATTCACCCCGCCCTCTTCTACGGCATGTTCGCCTTCCTCATGACTGGCAATGCCCTCACGGCAACGGCCTTCCTCATGGCGCCCGACATTGCCCGGTTGTTGGGCGGGCAGAATGAACTGGTGCTGTCGGCCTACGAAGATCGCCTGGCGCAGATGCGAATCGAAATCGACCGGCTTCACTCGCGCAATTATGCACAGGCCGGCGACATGAACCTGCAACTGCAGGAGCTCTCGGCCCAGCAGGAAGTGCTGCTCGAACAGCATCAGCTTGTGCGGGCGCTGGTCAACAAGGCCGACCAGCTGGGCATTGCCGCAGCGCCTGTTCCCGAGCCCATGCCTATGCCCACTGAGCTGTCCATGGTGACCACGACCGGTGGCAATCCCGACGTGGCTGCGACTGCGGCGAGCGTGGCGCAGATGATGGACGAAACCCAGCAGGCCATGACCGGCATTGCCGTGGCAGCCACCGCCCGCACGGAAAGCATCGTCACGGAACTGGGCAAGCTCGGCATCGCGCTCGACTTGCCGGAAGCCCATCTTGACGGCATGGGTGGGCCCCTGTTGGATGCGAGCGACGGCACTGCGGCCAGTTCGCCCATGATCGAGGATGCCAATGCCGTCATGGATGCGCTCCTCACCTACAAGGCGGCCCGCGACAGTCTCAGCCTGGCCCCGGTTCACATGCCGATCACCGGAAACTTTCGCCAGAGTTCAGGCTATGGCAATCGCAGGGACCCCTTTACGGGAAATCGCGCCTTCCATTCCGGCCTCGACTTCGCTGCCCCGTCCGGCACTTCGGTGCTGAGCGCGGCCGATGGCGTGGTGAGCTTCGTTGGCCAGCGGTCCGGCTATGGCAATGTGGTCGAAGTGGACCATGGCAACGGGCTCATGACACGCTATGCGCATCTGAGCGCCTTCATCGCCCGTGAGGGCCAGAGCGTGCAGACCGGCACGCCCATCGCCAGGGTCGGCTCCACCGGGCGCTCCACCGGGCCGCACCTCCATTTTGAAGTGCACCGCGCCGACAAGAGCATCGATCCCAAGCCCTT
>CAMLKN010000078.1 GCA_946480655.1 uncultured Devosia sp.
CTGATCATCCCGAATCCATTGGAAAACCGCAACTTTTCAAACGGTAGATGATTTGCCGGGCAGGACAAGGGGAAATGGCGCGGACCTGGGTGATTTTGCGCGGAGATGGTGGGGGTCAACCAGCAAGTGCGGATATCGTTACAAACCCGAGGCCGTCCTCGCGCTTTACGCGAGGACCTCCGCCGACGAACGCCCAATCATTGTCGGGCGAGAGGCCTTCGGATCAGGTCCGAGGGCGGCGCGGTGGTTGGGGAGAACCTGCCGTCGACACGGCCTGCCATTCGAGCGTAGCTTCATGGCCTTCTCACCTAAATTCGCTCCACGGGAGTGAACTAGCCTTTGGCACGGTTCGAAGCAAAAAAAGAAAGGCCCGCCGAAGCGGGCCTTTCCGAAATCAGAGGTAATCCGAGGATTACTTGAATTCCTTGGCGGCCTTGAAGGTGACCTTGTAGGCGCCGGTCGAGTGGACCTGGCCCTTGATGGACGAGGTGAAACCACCGCCCGGAGCCCAAGCCAGCTGAGCCGAACCGTAGAGGTCGGACTGAGTGGCGACGGCCTTGTTGGTGCTGTACATGCCGACTTCACCGGTGAGGGTGATGGTCTCGGAGACAGCGGCAACGATCTGGGCAGCGATCTGGAGGGTTTCGTCGTTTGCAGCGGTGGTGTCTTCGTCGAACCAGCGAGCGCCGAGGTTCAGCTTGACGCCTTCGGTGACGGTGGCACCGATGGAGCCGCCAGCGCCGAACTGCGACGGAGCAGCAGTGCCATCGCTGGCTTCAGCCGAGAGGGCGATCTCGAAGATGTCGAAGGTCGCCTTGGCCGAACCGAGGATGTTCCAGTAGGAGTTGGTCGAGGCAACGTCATAGCCATAAGCGCCAGCGCCGACGACGGTGAAGTTGTCGAAGGTGCCGGTGAAGCCAGCGTGGAAGCCCCAGTTGTCGACGGAACCATCGAGGATACCAGCAACCAGACCCGTTGCATGAGCGGTGATGCCGTTGCCGGCATATTCGATCACGCCAACCAGGGTACCAGCCGAAGCGGCAGCGGTCTCAGCGGCAAAGCCGTTGTTGCCAGCCGAAGCGGTGGAGTCGAGGTTTTCGAGACCAGCCTTGAGGGTGACGCCGTCAGCAACCTGCGACACGACCTGGATGACGTGGCCGCCGGTCTTGATCGAGTCCTTCGGATACAGAACGCCGGTGTCGACGTTTTCCGAATTGAACAGGCCGAGGAAGTTCATCGGAACGTCGTCGCCGAAGTTCGCGATCGAGCCCTTCTTACCAGCCATGATGGTGGTGGTGTCGCCGATCGAGACATAGGCCTCGTCCACGATCCAGATACCGTTACCACCAGCAGCGCCACCGTTGGTAGCATCGCCGCCGATAGCTGCAACTTCATTCGTGGCAGTGTTGTGCGAGACGGACTTCAGCTTGATGACGGCAGCAGCAGGACCGAAGTCGCTCGAAGCGGTGCCAACAAACTTCAGCCACGACTCAACCTTCGAGTCCCACTCGTTGTCGAGAGCGCCAACGGCATCATTGTCCGGGATCGAGACGTTGTCACCAGTGGACGGGGGAACCGGGCTACCAGCATTGGTGAACACGGACCAAGCGGAACCGTTGTAGTCACCCCAGTTGAATTCGTACGAGACCGAACCGGTGATCTGCAGGCAGTTGTCCGAGGACGAGATGGTCAGGCCGGAGATGCCGAGCGAGTCGCACACGTCGAGCGAGGTGAGGACGCCCAGGTCGGCAGCGAAGCCAGCGGTCGAGAGACCAGCGGCGGCAACAGAACCGAGGATAAGGCTCTTGAGTTTCATTAATTGACCTCCAAAGTCAGTCATTCTTTGTGCCGGTTACCCAGCGGTTTGTCGAAACGCGACCACACTATTCGTGGTGCAGTGTGTTGCCGTCGCGTTGCGACCGACAAACGATCCCATGCATGGATTCGCAAGACCCACTCTACGCATGCAAACTTTGGACGCAATCGCGGCAAGCCGGTTTTGGGGCTGACACAATCTGGTTGCGCCCGTGTTGTTGCAGATTCAGCACACAGTTCGAAACGGACTGTTAAGCCCCCTGAAGATTTCGTTAAAATTGCCCGTATCGAGGCCTTTGCCGGGCGTGGCCCGCCATGGCACTGGCTGACGCCAGAGAGAAGAAACGACGCCAACCAAATGCCCAAATCGCGGCACGGAGACGGCACAAACAAGGAGAGAGGCTTTGGGTGAGGGCAGAATCGCGGTGGTGACGGGTGGCACGTCAGGCATAGGCCTGGCGGTGGCGCGGGGGCTCAAGGACGATGGCTGGCAGGTGATGATCTGCGGACGCCGGACGGCGCTGGTCGAGGATGTGACCCGCCAGCATGGCATCGACGGCGTCAGCTGCGACGTGACCGACCCGGCTTCGGTAGCGTCCCTGTTTTCCACTGTCCGCGAGCGACATGGAAGGCTGGACCTGGTGTTCAACAATGCCGGACGGTTTGCGCCGGCCAAGGTGTTCGGCGATCTCGAGGTGGAAACCTGGCGCGAGATGATCGACACCAATCTCAATGGCGCCTTCTATGTGGCGCGCGAGGCCTTCCGGATGATGCGGGCGCAATCCCCGCAGGGTGGGCGGATCATCAACAATGGCTCGATCTCGGCCTATGTGCCGCGCCCGCAGGCCGCCAGCTATACGACAAGCAAGCATGCGATCACCGGATTGACCAAGGCGATTTCGCTCGATGGACGCGCCTTCAACATTGCCTGCGGGCAGATCGATATCGGCAATGCGGCGACGGATATGACCAGTGGCATGAGTTCGGGCTCGCTGCAGGCCAATGGCACGATGATGCCGGAACCGACCTTCGACGTGGCCCATGTGGTGGACGCCATCCGCTATATGGCCGGGCTGCCGCTCAATGCCAATGTACAGTTCATGACGGTGATGGCGACGACCATGCCCTATATCGGGCGCGGCTAGCTCAGGCTTTCCACACCCTGCTGCCAGCAATCCACGTCGACTGCACCTGCCGGTCCTCCGACAGATGCACGAAGCTGGCTTGGGCCGACGGACGGAGGTGGCCCAGCGTCGCCTCCATACCGATGGCGCGGGCCGGATAGAGCGAGGCCATGCGGAAGGCTTCGGCGGGGTCGAGACCGATGGCGTCGATCATGAAGTTGACGGCATCGATCATGTCGAGATCGGCACCGGCCAGGGTGCCGTCGGCAAGGCGCAGGGCGCCGTTGGCGCGGGTAACCGTGCGGCCATTGAGCTCGAAGCTGGTGAGGTCGGTTCCAGTCTGCGACATGGCGTCGGTGACGAGGAATATCTGCCCCTGCCCCCGCTTGGCCCGCAAGGCCACGCCGATGGCAGCGGGATGGACATGGATGCCATCGGCAATGAGGCCGGCCGTGACCTCGGGGCGCGCCAGTGCTGCGCCCACCACACCGGGCTCGCGATTGCCCAACTGGCTCATGGCATTGAACAGGTGCGTCACCATGCTGGCGCCAGCGTCGAAGGCGGCATTGGCCTCGGCATAGGTGGCGTCCGAATGCCCGATGCTCACCACGGCCCCGGCGTCCACCAGCGCAGCGATCTGCGCCGGGGGCACGGTTTCGGCGGCCACGGTGCAGATCAGGTTGGGCAGGGTTCGCGCTGCGCCGGTGAGGCGCGCCAGGTCGTCGGCGTCCATGGGGCGAATGAGGGAGGGATCATGCGTACCCTTGCGGGCAAGCGACAGGTGCGGGCCTTCCAGATGCAGACCGATGAAGCCGGGAACGCGGGCGTCGGCAGCGGCAGTTCCGGCCGCGATGGCCTGGTCGTTGATCGCGGCTGTGTCGGTGATCAGCGTCGGCAGCAGCGCCGTCGTTCCGAACTGTGCATGAGCGGCGCAAATGGTGCGGATGGATTCAAGCGTCGGTGCGTTGTTGAACAGCACGCCGCCCCCGCCATTGACCTGGAGGTCGACGAAGCCGGGAACCAGCGTGCCGCCATCGAGCGCCATACGTTCGGCATGCGCGGGGACGGCTGCGGCCGGCACGATGCCGGCGACATAGCCGAACTCGATCAGCAGGGCGGCATCGTCATGCCAGTCCTCGCCGTCGAAAATACGGGCGCCGGAAACTGCCGTCAGGTCGCTCATACCGTCTCTGTCACCTTCTTGAGGGCCGGCGGTACGTCGGGGTTGAGACCGCGATGGCGCGAGAGCGCCTCGACGAAGCCATAGAAGGAGACGATCAAAGCGAGCGGGTCCGTGATCGGATGGCCGGTGGCGGCGAAGGGGAGAGCCTTGGCCGGGCCCGGCCGGTCGCTGGTGAGGAAGGCCTTGGCCCCCTGCCCGGCCAGCTTGTGCGCCATGTCGGCAACCGAGGCTTCGGCGGCATCGCGGGCAGCCAGGCCCAGCACGGGATAGCCCGGCGTCACGATGGCGACGGGACCATGCATGACTTCGGCGGCACTATAGGATTCGGCCTGGATATTGCAGGTTTCCTTGAATTTCAGGGCCGCCTCGTTGGCGATTGCGAAACCGGGGCCACGGCCCAGTACATAAAGAGCGTTGTGGCCATCGAGGGCGCCGACCATCTCCGACCAGTCACAGGCAACGGCGCGGGCGAGGCTTTCCGGCAGAGCAGCGACGGCGCGGCCGAGATCGGCGTCGCCGCTCCAGCGGGCCAGCAGGGACAGGCCAGCGACGACCGAGGTGACGAAGGTCTTGGTGGCAGCGACGCTCTTTTCCGGCCCGCAGCGCAGGTCGATGGTGAAGTCGCTGGCCTCGGCCAGGGGCGATCCGGCTGTATTGGTAATGGCGATGGTGGTGGCACCGCTGCGGCGGGCGGACTGGGCCATGCCGACAATGTCCGGGCTCTTGCCGGACTGCGAGATGGCGATGGCGGCGGCGCGGTCGAGGCGCAGATCCTTGCCGTAGATGGACGCGATCGACGGACCCACGGACGCGACCGGAATGCCCAGGACAAGTTCGATGGCGTACTTCAGATAGGCGCTGGCGTGGTCCGAGGAGCCACGCGCCACGGTGACGACAAGTGCCGGATCAAGGTCGCGCAGACCCGTCGCAGCGTCGTCGAGCACCGAAGCCGATCCATCAAGGAAGCCAGCAACCACCTGGGGGATCTGATCAACTTCCTGGCGCATGAAAGTCTGGTCGGTCACGTCTTGCGGGCTCCATTGGTAACATCGCCCAGACGCAACTCGGCGACGAAGTCGTAGGTGTCGCCCCGATAGATGGAGCGGGTGAATTCGATGACGCGGCCGGTGCCGAGATAGGAAATGCGCTCGATATGCAGTCCGGCGGAGCCCACCGGAACCTGCAGCAGATGCGCATCATCTCCCCCGATATTGGCCGCGCGAATGCGCTGGATGGCGCGGACCGGGCGAGCGCTGGAAGCTTCGAGATGCTTGTAGAGAGAGTCCTTGATGGCCCCGGGATCAGGAAGGATCTCTGCCGAAAGGCTTGCGCGTTCAATCGCCAGAGGCATGTCGCCAGTAAGGCGCAGACGGGAGATGCGCGCCACGCGCTCGCCCGCCCCCAAGCCCAGAATGATGGTTTCCTCCGGCGAGGGTATGTAGAGTCCACGCTCCAGCCATTCGGCGCGCACGGCCATGCCGCGCCGTGCCATATCCTCGGTAAAGGAAGTCAACTGGGACAGCGATTGTTCGACGCGCTGCGTCTCGGGCGCCACGAACGTGCCTGAGCCGTGCCGCTGCACCAGCACACCTTCCTGGACGAGCTGCTGGACAGCCTTGCGCACGGTCACGCGCGAAACGTCCGCGCGCTGGGCAAGATCGCGTTCGGATGGCAAGGCATCGCCGGGGTTGATAAGCCCGCGCTTTATGGCATCTTCTAGCCAGCGTTTGAGCTGAAGGTAGAGCGGGCCGCCGATTGGCAGAACCACCGCACCGTCGCCAAAGATGTTGCCGGACTGTTCAGTCACACGTCCTCCTAGACCGCCCATTCGCCGGGCCGGCAGGCCAGATGCGGCAGAACCGCTCGGGCACATAATACCAATAAAATACCATTTACCAAGCCCCCTTGTGGGAAACCAAGCGCTTCCCGGCCATCCCGCTGTGGATATTGCGCTTTTGCAAATCACAAACTATCCCTTGACCCGATGCCGGCCCGAAGTGGTATTTTTTTGGCATCATGTTCCGAGGGAGCAACCCATGGCTGCAAAGCAAACCGAAGCACGCCACCCGCAGGCCGATGGACTGGACCTGCGCAGTGACGACGCGATTCTTGCCCTGCTTGCCGAAGGCCAGGCGGAGGCGGCCAGGTCCGCGGGCGCCGCGGGGCTCGACATTGCACGCGCGGCGGCGCTGGCTGCAGGGGCGATAAGGACTGGCGGCCGGTTGATCTATGCGGCGGCGGGAAGCTCCGGGCTCATGGCCCTGGCGGATGCGCTTGAATTGCCGGGCACCTACGGAGTTCCGAGAGAACGGATAGTTGTCCTGTTCGCCGGCGGCCAGGAAGCGCTGATCGACATGCGCGGCGGTCCGGAAGATGACGGCGCGGCAGCTCGTGAAGCGGTCGTCGCCCTGGCACCGACGCCGCGGGACTGCCTGATCGCGGTGACTGCCAGCGGCCAGACACCCTACCCCCTGGCCGCCGTCGAGGCCGCCCGGCAGGCCGGGGCGCACACCATTGGCATCGCCAACAATCGAGGCGCGCCACTCTTCGACCTCGTGGATGTCGGTATCTGCCTCGAAACACCGCCCGAGGTGATTGCCGGATCCACCCGGATGGGCGCCGGCACCGCCCAGAAAATCGCCCTCAACATGTTGTCCACGCTCATGGCCATCCGGCTGGGGCATGTCCATGACGGCTTCATGGTGAACGTTGTCGCCGACAATGCGAAGCTGCGCATGCGGGCGCGCAGCATCGTCATGTCGGTTACCGGCGCGGGCGCCGACGCGGCGGATGCAGCGCTTGCGGCCAGCGGCGGCGCCGTGAAGCCAGCCATCCTGATTGCGAGCGGAGCGCCGTCCCTCGCAGAGGCGCAACGACTGCTGGCTATGCATGAGGGGCATATCCGCCCTTCGCTGGCTGACCTCAAATCGTGAGTTCTATCAATAGTTTTCGTCCCCCCGATTGCGCTAACTTGGTGATATCGCAGTCGGCTTGGGGGCAAGATCGATGGCATGGCTTACGATCAGAACCGGCAACGGCCTGTGGAAAGTGAAGCCGCGCTGGCAGGCGCGGTGGGCCGAACGCATGCGCAAGGTACGTGTCATCGACTTGGGAATAGTCCTCGTCACCTGGTGGTCGAACGAGGATCTCGATCGCTATCGGTGAGACTGCCGGAGGGGATGAACGATCCGCTCAAGTGGCGCTCGCGCTGGACAGTTCAAGGTCGGGGCGGCGGCCGGCGTCGCGGTATTCGAGCGGGCTCATGCCGCGTTTTCGGCGGAAAGCCTTGGCCAGGTAATTGGCATCAGCAAAGCCAGTGGCACCGGCAATCGCGCCGACCGTCATATCCGTGGCTATCAGCAGGCGCTCGATGCGATCGAGGCGCCGTTCCATGACCCAGGCTGACGGAGATACCCCAAGTTCGGCAGTGAAGGTGCGTACGAAATGCGCACGGCTCAGCTCCGCCAGTGATGCCAGGCGATCAATCTGCAACGGCGAGGCGATATTGGCCTGGACATAGGCCATGACCCGGCGAATGGCCGGCGGAATGTCGGGCTCGACCTCCCCCGCATCGGAGAAGGCCGCGTCGTTGAGCGCAGCCATGGCCGCATAGGCTGCAGCTGAGATCTCTCCGGGTTGAGCCACGTTCGGACGAACAAGCGCGAGGCAGGCGCCGGCGAGGCGGTCGACCACACCGGCTTGCGGTCGCAGCACGGGTCCCCGCGCGTCGATGATTTCGCGGGCGAGGCGCAGGGCTTCGCGCCCGTTGAGGACCATCCAGAAATATTCCCAATGCCCGCCCCGCTCGAGCCAATAGCGATGATCATGCGGCATGGTCAGCACCATGGTGTCGCCTGGCCGCAGACGGAAGTGGGCGCCGGCGAAGTCGAGGCGCCCCTCCCCCACCAAAGTGTGCTGCACGACGACGAAGGGTGAGGTTCCGCGCTGCAACCCATGCCAGGAATAGACCTCGTTCTGCCGCTGCTCGTAGCCAGCGCTGACGGCCATGCAATGGAGCGCCACCGGCGCCTTGGGCGGACGCAGAACCCGAATGGAATGACCATGGGACAGAAGCTCGGACAGCATGAAATTACCCACCTTCGCACAAGCTTTCTCTAGCACTTCCAGAGGGCGAGGCGCTAGCAATAGATCACTCTCGAAGCATGCACCGCACAAGTGGAGGAAATCGCATGTCGTTCAAAGTTACCGTGATCGGCGCCGGGTCGATCGGCTTCACCAAGACCCTGATCTGCGATCTCCTGAAGGTGCCTGAATTCGTCGATTGCGAGTTCGCCCTGACGGACATAAACCCGCACAATCTCGATATGGTGCGGCAGGTGATCGAGACGATCGTGGCCGTCAACCGCCTGCCGGCGAAGGTGACCGCCACGACCGACCGGCGGGAGGCGATCAGCGGTGCCCGCTACATCATGAGCTGCGTGCGTGTAGGCGGGCTCGAAGCCTTCACAACGGACGTCAACATTCCCCTCAAATATGGCGTGGACCAGTGCGTGGGCGACACGATCTGCGCCGGGGGCATCCTCTATGGCCAGCGCAACATTCCGGTCATTCTCGACTTCTGCAAGGATATCCGCGAAGTCGCCGAGCCGGGCGCGCTCTTCCTGAACTATGCCAACCCCATGGCGATGAATACCTGGGCCGCCGAAATGTATGGCGGGGTCAATGTCGTTGGGCTCTGCCACGGCGTGCAGCATGGCGCGCACCAGATTGCGCAGGTGCTCGGCGTCAGCGATGACGAGCTGGACTACGTCTGCTCGGGCATCAATCACCAGACCTGGTATATCGATGTCCGCGCCAAGGGCCGGAAGATCGAGGCGGACGAGCTCATCGCCGGCTTCGAGGCTCACCCGATTTATTCCAAGACCGAGAAGGTCCGCATCGATGTGCTGAAGCGCTTCGGCGTCTATTCGACCGAGAGCAACGGGCATCTTTCCGAATACCTGCCCTGGTATCGCAAGCGTCCCGAGGAAATCGGCCGCTGGATCGACATGAGCGACTGGATCCATGGCGAGACCGGCGGCTACCTGCGCTATTCCACCGAGCGCCGGAACTGGTTCGAAACTGACTTCCCCATGTTCAAGGAGCAGGCAGCCAAGCCGCTCTCCGAGCACAAGCGCACGAGCGAGCACGCCAGCCACATCATCGAGGCGATGGAGACGGGCCGGGTCTATCGCGGCCATTTCAATCGCCGGAACAATGGCATCATCACCAACCTGCCCGATGACGCGATCATCGAGAGCCCCGGCTATGTCGACCGCTTCGGCATCAACATGATCGAGGGGATCACCCTCCCCACGGCCTGTGCCGCGACCTGCTCGGTCTCGGTCTCGGTGCAGCGGCTCTCGGTGGAGGCCGCGATGACGGGCAATATCGATACGCTCAA
>CAMLKN010000079.1 GCA_946480655.1 uncultured Devosia sp.
GCCTCGCTCACCGACGTCTACTGGACCATGTCGGGCGAGGTGGTGCTGATGACCCTGCTTGGCGGCATGGGCACGATCTTCGGGCCTTTCGTGGGCGCCGCGGTCATTGTGACCATGCAGAACTACTTCGCCAGCTTCGGCGCCTGGGTGACGATCCTGCAAGGCACGATTTTCGTCATCAGCGTGCTCCTGTTCCGCGAAGGCATTGTCGGCGTCCTATCGCGCTGGATCAGAAGGCCGCTCTGAAGCACTGCGGACTCAGCTGGTAGAGGGTGCCTGGCTGCCCAGGATATCCAGCGCGCGTGCGGCCCGCCGCTTCTGCCGATAGCGGTTGAACTGCTGGTCGGCAAGAACCCCGACCAGAATGACCCCGCCCATCACCGCAAAGTTGAGCGATGAGGGAATGCCGAGCAGGTTGACGAGGTTCTGCAATTCCTGCAGCAGCACCGCGCCCAGGATGACGCCAATAATCGAGCCCTCCCCGCCGCGCAGCGAGAAGCCGCCCAGCACCGCCGCGGCGATGGCATAGAGCTCATAGAAATTGCCATGGGACGAGGGCTGCACCGATCGGGTGAACATGGCGAAGTAGATGGCGGCGATCGAGGCCAGGACGGCGCAGATGACATAGGCCATGGTGATCACGAAGCCAGTCCGGACGCCGGAATAGCGCGCCGCATCCTCATTCTTGCCCACGGCCTGGAGGTGGCGCCCGAACACGGATCGATGCAGGACGAACCAGCAGATCACGCCGACGAAGATCATGGCGTAGAAGGAGTGCGGAATGCCGAAGGAGCGTCCGATGGTGAGCCATTCCAGTTCGGGATAGCTGGCGCCGAAAGGAAAGCCCGCGGTCGCTTCCCCGGTATAGCCGCGCGCCACGCCCCGATAGATCAACAGGCCGCACAGGGTGACGACGAAAGGCTGCATCTTGAGCCTGGTGATGAGCAGGCCGTGCGCCAGACCCATCAGGGTGCCGAAAAAGATGGTGATCAGGATAGCCAGCGGCCAGGGCACGCCGAACTTGCCGACCATGTCGACGAAGATGACGCCGAGCAGGGCGATCATCGACCCCACCGACAGGTCGATGCCGCCGGTCATGATCACAAAGCCCTGGCCAATGGCAAACAGGCCGAAAAGGCCGATCAGGTTGGCCGTATTGCCCAGGTTGATCGGCGAAAGGAACAGCGGGTTGCGCATGTAGACGATAGCGCCGACCACGATGATCAGAACCGCCAGGCCGAAGTCTTTCTTTTGCATGGAAATGTTCCCTAATTGGTCCCGACGGCGAGCTTGAGCACGTTGTGCTCGGAGAAGTCGGCGCGCTGCAGCGAGCCCGTCACCTGCCCGGCGCGCAGCACCACGATACGATCCGAAACGCCGATGACTTCCTCCATGTCACTGGAGATCATCATGACGCCAACGCCGGCTTCGGCGAGCCCCCGCATGAGCTTGTAGATTTCCCATTTCGCGCCGACATCGATGCCGCGCGTCGGTTCATCGAAGATGATGACGGTCGGGTTCATGGAAAGCCATTTGCCCAGGACGACCTTCTGCTGGTTGCCGCCCGACAGTTCCACGGCCTTGCGCGTCAGGTCATTGGTCCGAATGTCCAGCCGCATCCGCTGAGCCTCCGCCCTCGCCTCGAGAAGGCGTTGCAGAACCAGCCCTCTCCGGCTGACGGACGGCAGGTCGGCGAGGGAGATGTTCTCGCTGATGGAGCTTTCGAGCACGAGGCCGGTGCGCTTGCGGTCCTCGGGAACCAGATAGAGCCCGGCATTGATGGCGTCCCGCGGACTGGCGGCGCGGAATGGCTGGCCCGCCAGGATCACCTCGCCATCCAGGACCGGGGCAATCCCGAATATGGCCTCGGCCAGTTCCGTGCGCCCCGCTCCGACCAAGCCGGCGACCCCCAGGATTTCGCCAGAATGAAGGTCCAGGTCCACGCGGGCACCCGGATTGGCCCCGATCCGGACGCCTCTGAGCGATAGCAGGGCATCCCCCGAGGGGCCGCTGGGTGGCAGGTAAAGGGATTTGAGATCACGCCCGATCATCAGACGGATCATCGCGTCATGGGTGATCTCGTCGCGAGTGAGTTCCCCCGCGACATGGCCGTCACGCAGGCCGACAACCCGGTCGGCGCACTCCTCGACCTCTGCGAGCCGGTGCGAGATGTAGATCACGGCAATGCCCTGCGCCTTGAGGTCAGCGATCACACGCATCAGCGTCTGGGTCTCGGACAGGGTCAGGGAGGACGTCGGCTCATCCATGATCACGACCCGCGCGTCGATGGAGAGCGCCTTGGCGATCTCGAGCAATTGCCGCTCCGCCAGCGACAGGTCGGCCACCGGCGTTTCGGGCCGGAATCCAGCGCCGACGCGCGCAAGGAGGGGCCTCGCGGCCTCGCGCATCGCCCTCAGATCAAGCAGACCCAGGGCGCCCTTCCTGATCTCGCGGCCCAGGAACATGTTGGCGGCCACGTCGAGATTGTCGAAGACATTGAGTTCCTGATGCACGAAGGCAATGCCGGCGGCCTGCGAACGAGTCACCGAAAGCTGGTCGTAGACCACATTGTCGATGATGATCCGGCCCGAACTGGGCGCGATCACCCCGCCCAGTATCTTCATGAGCGTCGATTTGCCCGCGCCGTTCTCGCCGATCAGGGCCAGCACTTCGCCCGGCTTGACTGCCATCGTGACATTGGAGAGGGCCACGACCCCGGGATAGACCTTCGATATGTTCTCGAGCAGGAGCAGCGGGGGCTTCTCGACGTCCGATTGTGTCATCTGGCGACCTGATGGTGCGGCGCCCAGGACGCCGGCATCTGTAGAAGGTCCGCACCGGGCCGAGATCCCGGCCCGGTGCGGCTGCGCTGGCTGGGAGGATTACCCGCCAATACGCTCCTTGAGTTCGGCCTCGAAGGCATCGACATTGGACTGGTCGATGACTTTGGTCGGAACAATAATAAGCCCGTCCTCGGGCACTCCGGAAGTGTCACCCTCCAGATAATCGGCCATCAGGTGCATGCCCTGATAACCCCACTGATAGGGATCCTGCACGACCGTGCCGGCAAAGCTGCCTTCCCGCACGGCGCCCAGGGTGATCGGGTCCTCGTCAAACGCGATCACGGTGATCTGGCCCAGCTTGCCGGCGGCCTGCAGGGCTTCATAGATCTTGGGCGGATTATAGGAATAGAACCCGACCATGCAGGTGATGTCCGGATTGGCAGCCAGCACGTCATCGACATTGGAGCGGGCACGGGCAAAGTCCACATCGTCGCCCCGCACGTCGACCAGTTCGATACCCGTGCCTTCAACGGCCTGGCGGAAGCCGGCAATGCGCTCGATGGCATTGTCTGCACCGAGGAAGCCGACAAAGCCCATGCACTTGCCGCCGTCGGGCAGGGCCTTGACGGCGATCTCGCCCGCCTGGACGCCGGCCAGGGTGTTGGACGACCCCAGATAGGCAATGCGGTCACTTTCGGGTGCATCGCTGTCGGTGGTGAACAGGGGAACCTGTGCCGCGATCCGGTTGAAGGCATCGATGGAGTTCTTCGGGTCGGCCGAGGAAATCATGATGGCGTCCGTGCCTGCGGCGACCAGGTCGTCCATCAAGGCGTTCTGCAGGGCAGCCGTGCCCTGCGAGGGATAGCGGAATTGCAGCTCATAGCCGGGCAATTCGGTCTGCGCCTTGGCGACGCCGGCTTCGGCGAGCTTCCAGAAGTCGGATGCCGCGTTCACCACGAAGGCGAGTTGCGGCTTGTCCTGGGCCAACGCCGGTACGGCCAATGCGGCCATGGCCGCGATCGAGACAGCAAGTGTGACTTTCATGTTATCCTCCCATGCCGAGGACGCCCTGTTGTTGCGTTCCTCGACGTCCATGACTTGCCCGGCGTCAAACCCCTTGCCGTCGGGCGGTTCATATCCTTGGCGCGAGAGACCTGTCCTCGTCTGCGGACCCCATGCCTCGGATATTCGGTGTTGCGCATCCTGCTATCCCGGATACCAGATGATGCGCGGATCATCGGGCGCGCGGACATAATCCCAGGCCCGGTCGATAAGGCTGTGAAGGTCAACCCGCGGTCTCCATCCGAGGCGGAAACGCGCCTTGGAATTGTCCAGCCAGTTGCTGTGAAGCGGGGTGCTGATTTCCGCGACCGGCAGGGACCGTGTCTGGCGCAGGTAATGCGCCAGCGCGCCGTAATCCACTGGTTCGTCCATCGCGATGTTGAACAATTGTCCGGCTGCCGCGGCGTTATCCAGCGCGGCCAGAATGGCAACGACGAGGTCGTCCACATGGATGAAATTGCGCCGCAGCGGCGCCCCTTCGGCGTCGCGCAGAAGCGGCACGGCGGCCGCGGCGGCATGGCGGGATACCTCCTGCGCACTCATCAGGTCGGACCAGGCCGGCCCGCCGAACTGGTCGGTGAAGCTCAGCGCATAGCGGAAATCGTCCTTTTCCACGATCCAGGGCGCACGCAGGCAGCAGCCATTGATGCCATACTGGATGCCGTATTGCTCCAGCATGACCTCCTCGATGACCTTGGTCAGTGCATAGCAGCCCGGATAGGCGCGGCGCGGCGAGGTCTCGGTTATCGGGACGTCATAGCGCTGGTAGACATGGCCGACGGAGCAATCTCCGCTCAGCAGCAGGAATTGCCGGGCGCCCGGCGTGGCCCGGAAGGCCTCGAGCAGGTTGAACATGCCCTTGACGCCAACATCGATGGCGAGGGTTGGCGACTCCTTGACCGCCGCCATATGCAGCACATGGGTTACGCCCTCCATGGCCGCCTGCACGGCAGCGGCATCGGAAAGAGAGGCGCGCACCACCTCGACCGCCGGATGATCGATGGTCCGATTGTTGCAGATGGCCCGGATGGACCAGCCGGCAAAACGCCCTTCGGCCAGGAATGCGGGCAGGAAATTGGACCCGACCTTGCCGGTGATGCCGGTGACAAGCAGCTTCAACTCTACGAACCCTTCTCAGATGCGGGGGCCGATGCACCATGGAGTGCGCGCCTCGAGTGGGCATGGCGCCGCTGCGCCATGCCTGAGCTTGAAGGTCAGACTATTGGGCGCAGAAGCCCGGTTCTTCGCGCGTGCAGACATCAAGACCGGTATAGAGCGGGTCCTCGACGGTCTCGCCGTTGATGAGCTGGATCATCACATCCGGAGCGCGCTGGCCCATTTCGAACGGACGCTGGCCGATCTGGGCGTGGCTGCGGCCCTCATTGAAGGCCTGGACCTGAGGCGGCAGCGTATCGCCGGCGACGATGATGAGCTCGTTGCTGTTGAGCTTGTCCATGACCTGGTCGGTCACCTGGGCATAGGCCTGCGGGGCAAACTGGGCCCAACCGCCGATCAGGATGAAGGCATCGAGATCCGGATTGGCGGTGAAGACGTCGGCCATCTGCTGGTTGGCAAGGTCGGCCTGGTCATTGGTATAGACCGGGCAGCCTTCCACTTCGGTCCAGCCGCTTTCGCCGGCGAGCCGCTCGACGCCCTCAGCACCGGCAATGGTATCACGGAAGCCGGCCGCGCGGGCATTGATATTGTCGGCCGCAACATTGCCCAGTTGGAGGCAGACCGTGCCGCCCTCCGGCTTGAGGCGCATGGCCTGCTCGGCCATCTTGACGCCCATGAGATAGTTGTCTGTGCCCAGATAGGTCGCGCGCAGATCGCGATCGGCTTCAAGGAAGTCGGCGTCGATGGTCATCACCGGCACGTCCGGGGCGATTTCGCGGATACGATTGGCCATGGCCGGAGCGTTGGACGGCGAGATTGCGATCGCCGCAACGCCTTTGGTCAGCAGGTCGTCTACGATCTGTACCTCGCCGGCCTCGTCGGCGCTGGACGCCGGACCGGTATAGAGACACTCGTACTCTGAATCGGGATTGTTGGCGGCCCAGTCCTGGCATCCCAGGTTGATCTGCTCGAAGAATGGATTGTCCAGGCCCTTGACCACGATGGCCAGGGTCTTCTTGTCCTGCGCCTGGGCGGCGCCGGCAGCCAGCGCCAGAATGGCGGTCGCTGCCATGATGTGATTAACGTACCTCAAAGTGGTTTTCTCCTCCCATGTGATTGATCCCGGCAGATCCGGCCCTTGTGCCGGTTCACCGGTGATCGCTACCCCGCGCGTCGAACCGCAGGCAGCGAACCTCCCGCACCGCGCATCCGATTGCCTCCGGACCCGCAGCTTTCATGATCGATTTATTGTAGACTGATCATATTATGTGCTAATATAAGCGCGCAAATGTACAGACCGTCAAGCATGAAATGCATCGTCGAGCCTGGACCAGAATGACGCCCCACGGCGCCAGGATTTGATACCGGCCGAAGATACGAAGGCGGAAATGACAACAGGGGGAGGCGCATGAGCGCGCTGCGATTAGAAAATATTACCAAAAGCTTCGGCGCGATTCATGCGCTTACGGACGTCTCCTTGACCATCGAGCCGGGCGAAGTCGTGGGCCTCATGGGAGACAATGGTGCAGGCAAATCCACGCTCGTGAAGGTGATCGCCGGAAACTTCGCACCGACCAGCGGCGAAATATTCCTCGATGGTCAGAGGGTGGAGTTCCACAAGCCGCTCGATGCGCAGCGCGCCGGGATCGAGGTCGTCTATCAGGACCTGGCCCTCTGCAATAATCTGTCTGCCGCTTCAAACGTCTTCCTGGGCCGGGAATTGACACGGCAATTTGGCCCGTTCCAGATCATCGACTATGCCGGCATGCGCACCAAGGCGGCCGAGCTCTTTGCGCGGCTGAAGTCGGAAACGCGCCCGCGCGACCTGGTCAAGCGGATGTCGGGCGGACAACGGCAGGCCGTCGCCATTGCCCGGACCTTGCTCTCGGACGCCAGCATCGTGCTGATGGACGAGCCGACCGCGGCCATATCGGTGCGCCAGGTCGCCGAAGTCCTGAACCTGATCCGCCACCTCCGCGATCACGGCATCGCGGTCGTGCTGATCAGCCACCGCATGCCCGATGTGTTCGAAGTGGCCGACAGGATCGCCGTGCTGCGTCGCGGCCGTCTGGTTGCCAGCAAGAAGGCCGCCGATTCATCCGCCGAAGAGGTCACGGGCCTCATCACCGGCGCGATCGAAACGGCCTGACCGGCTCATGAGGAAGAAGCCAATGTCCCAATCCAATACTCTGGCGGATGTCATCGACCAGTCCGAACACCGCAGCCTGTTTGCCCGGCTGTCGAGCCAGCAAACCTTCTGGGTGTTCATGGCGGCCGTGCTCGCCTGTCTCGCACTCTCCCTGCTGACGGACACTTTCGCCACCGAACGCAACCTCTTCAACGTATCGCGCAACTTTGCCTTTGTGGGCATTATCGCCCTGGGGATGACGGCGGTCATCGCCTCGGGCGGCATCGACCTGTCGGTCGGCTCAACCGTGGTGCTCTCGGCCATGACGGTGGCCGTGGTGATGTCATCGGGCATGCCGATCTGGGTGGGGCTTCCTGCCGCCCTCCTGGTCGCGGTCGCGGTCGGCGTCGTCAACGGAGTGCTGATCGCCTATGCCGGCATGCCAGCTTTCGTGGTGACGCTGGGCATGCTCTCGGTGGCCCGATCGCTCGCCATGGTGCTGTCCAACAACAAGATGATCTATGAGTTCGGGCCAGACCACGCCCTGCTCCTGGGGTTGGGCGGCGGGTCCACCCTGGGCCTGCCCAATCCGCTCATCGTGCTCGCCGTGCTCGCCGCCATCACCGGGTTCCTGTTCCGATGGACGCGCTGGGGACAGCACATCTTCGCCATGGGCGGCAACGAACAGGCGGCCAAGCTGACCGGCATTGCCGTCAAGCAGCTCAAGGTCTCGGTCTATGTGTTTGCAGCCGTGACCGCCGGCATTACCGGCATTCTCGAAGTGGGCTGGCTGGGCGGGGTGACCACCAATCTGGGACAGGCCATGGAACTGTCGGTCATCGCCGCAGCCGTCATCGGGGGTGCCAACCTGGCGGGCGGCGTGGGCACGGCCTTCGGTGCCGTGGTCGGCGCCCTGCTGATCGAGGTGATCCGCAACAGCCTGATCCTTCTGGGCATTAGTACGTTCTGGCAGGGCGCCTTCGTGGGATCCTTCATCGTCATCGCGGTCGCCTTCGACCGGTTCAGGAACGCCCGATCCTCCGACTGACCAAGCAAGTCGGGGCCGCGGCGCAGTGGGTTGCTACTGCGCCGCCACCTGGTCCTCGGTCCCGCCGGCCTCGAGCCGGGTCGATCCGCGCACGATGAGTTCGCATTCGACCTTGATGCGGGTGGTGGGGGCGTCGAGCCCGCCCGCACTATCAAGCAGCAGTTCTGCCGCTGTCTGCCCCATTTCGTATTGGGGCAGCACCAGCGTAGTCAGCGGCGGGTGCAGGAAGCGGGCAATTTCCCGGTCGTCGAAACCGATGACCGCCACATCCTCCGGTACTCTTCGCCCCGATTGCTTGAGCGCCTCGATGCAGCCCATGGCCATCAGGTCATTGGCGCAGAAGATCGCGTCGGGCGGCTGCGGGAGCGCCATGAGTTCCATGGTCATCTCGAAGCCAGATGACGGCTCCCAATTGCCCGGCTTGACCAGCGCGGCATCGAACACCAGGTCGTGTGTAGTCAGGGCCTGCTTATAGCCCTTGAGCCGGTCCCGCGGGTTGTCGAGGCCCTGCTGGCCGTTGATCAGCGCGATGCGCCTCCGCCCCAGGCCAATCAGATGCTCGGTCGCCACCCTGGCGCCCAGCAGATCGGCGGGCAGCACGGAGGGAAGGGCGCCAGCTTCGTCATAGCAGTTGACCAGAACTGTGCGGTGGGCGGCGAAGGCTGCGGGCAGGTCGACCCGCCGGGTGAGGATGGTGCCGTAGATGATCCCGAGAATCGACTGGTCCTTGAGATTGGCCAGCAATCCAGTCTCGAAATCGGCATCGCCATGGCTGACAGCCATGACGGCATTGACGCCAAGTTCGAGCGCCTTGTCCCGCGCGCCCTCGAAGGCCAGTGTCATCCACGGATCGGTTGAAACCTCGTCGGCGATGAACAGGATCGTGGACTTGCCCGTCACCGTCGTCCGCGGACCGCGGCGCACAAATTTGTAGTTGAGCTGCTCGGCCGCGTCGATGACACGCCGGCGCGTGGCATCGGAGAGCCGGGCCATCTTGCTGCCGCTGAGCACCAGCGACACCGTTGCCTGTGACACGCTGGCCGCTGCCGCCACGTCCATCATGGTGGGTCGTGCACCCGCAGCCTGCCGCTTTGACTTCACCATGGGACTGCCTGAATCTGCCGGTCGATTGCAACACTGAACATATCTAGGTGAATACCTACAGCAATCGAGTCAAGATAGTGTCCTGCCCGGAACGGCGGTGACCCTGCGTCGCAATCGGCCCTTCGGGCACGCGCCATGGGGGTTCGGGCGGATCCTGCGGTGAGAAGCATGATCCAAAATCAATTGATTATTGGCGCACCCGGCGAGATTCGAACTCACGACCTCTGCCTTCGGAGGGCAGCGCTCTATCCAGCTGAGCTACGGGTGCA